>DBBA01000356.1 GCA_002291955.1 Rhodobacteraceae bacterium UBA996
CTGGGGCGCCGCGGGCGCACCGCGCAGGTCCAGCGCGAACGGATCGTCCATGTCGAGCGGCCGTGGCGGCGCCCGGTCGACCGGCGCCGCGGCCGGCGCAAACGGATCGGGACGCGCCGCGCCGAACGGCGTGGGCAGGGCCGACGGCCGCCTGGCCGGGGCCTGCGCCTCGGCCGGACCGAACTCGAACTGCATCGTGGGCGTCCGCCCCATCGCGGCCCCCGCGCGGGGCGCCGCCGCCTGCATCTCGACCCGCAGGACAAAGTCGCCCAGCCGCAGGCGCATCCCGTCCTCGAGCGCGCGCGAATTGCCCGGGCCCAGCGGCGCGGCCGCGCCATCGACGAACACCCCGCCGCGGCTGGCATCGGTCACATGCGGCACGCCGCCGATCTCGGACACGATCACATGCCGACGCGACAGGAACTGGTCGGGATCGTCCAGCTGCCAGCCCGCATCCGCGCCACGCCCGATGACCAGCTCGCCCCCCTCCCAGGTGCGCGAGGTTTCGCGCTGGGGGTGGGACGCGTGCTCGATCACCAGGCGCACGGTCATGCCGCCGCCCTTTCCGTTGCGCTGGCCCGCCCGGTGAAGCCGCGCAGCACCAGATCGTCGCGGTCCGTCCCCTGCCCGGCCCCCAGCCACGCGGTCCGACCCAGCCGCGCCGCGCCAAGCCGGGCCTCGGGCACATCGGCTCCGCGCAGAACCAGCCGCAGGTCGAAGGCGATCGCCTCGCCCATGGCAAACAGGATCGCATGGCGCAGGTCGTCGCGCCGCGGTGCCTCGTCCAGCATCGCCTCGAACCGCGGCAGGGCCAACGGACCCACCCGCACCTCGGCCCGGTTCGCCCGCTCGAACACCCGCGCGCCCGCGACCGCCCCGCGCCCCAGCCCAGCATGCGCCCGGCCCAGCCGGGTCTGCAACGGCGCGGGGATGTCGGTCCATCGGCCCACGAACTCGCGCACCGCGACCGGCGCGGCCGCCACCTCGGACAGGTATTCCACCAGCCGCCCCGGCGACTGCACCTGGCGTGCCAGCGTGGTCCCGTGGCGCAGCTTGGCCGATGTCCGCGCGCGGCTGCCGGTATCGGTGCCGGGCAGCCCGACCCCCGCCAGCGTGCGCAGAAGCGCCGTGATCCGCCCGCCCGTGCCGTGGGCGATCTGCACCTCGGGTCGCGCCTCGGCCCAGGCCCGCCAGTACAGCGCGATGTGCCGGTGCTGCAGCATGTTCACCAGGTCAAGGAACGTCGTGTCCGACGCGGCGTCCTCGCCCTCGCCCGCGAACCAGCGGTTCGACATCCGCGCCATGACCCAGCGCGTCAGGTGCAGGGGCATCGGCCCCTCGGGGCCGAGCAGGCCCAGCACGTTCACATCCACCCGGGGCGGCTGCCCAAGCCGCCCGGTCCGCGCCCCGGCCACATCGCGCGTGGCGAAACTCAGCCGCACCGCCTGTCCCAGCCGCGCCGGTTCCCGGTCCGGCCCGCCCGCGCGCCCGAAGCGCAACCCGTCGGTTTCCAGCTGCCGGAGCAGCTCGAAGAAGGTCATCGCCTCGGGATCGGGCGGCAATGTGCCTTCGGGAATTTCCGGCGCGGTCAGATCAGCGCGCGGGTGCCGGGCCGTGTCGGCCATGCCACCTCTCCCTGGGTCTGGGACACGCGGGCCCGCGTGCGCACAAAGGAATTGACCGCCGCATGGCGGGTGAACAGCTGCGCCAGAAGCGCGGTCAGCAACAGCTTCGACGCCCCCGACAACAGCCCCTCGTCCACCTCCAGCGTGATCTCGGTGCCGTGGCCAAAGGCGATCGGCCCGCCCATCGGCAGCCGCTCCATCACCGGGCGCGACCGCACCCGCGTCACCGCCCGCGCATGCCGCGCCAGCACCGGATCGCCCAGGTCGGCGTACAGGTCCAGCATCGCCCGCAGGGGTTCGGCGTTCCGACCCTCCTCGGCCAGCGACAGGTGGTTCAGCGCGAGCTGCCCGATCCAGCGCCAGGTGATGTCGTCATGCGCGGCCTCGCCCCCGGCGGCCTGCGGCACGCTCGCCGACAGCGACGGCCGCGGGCGCCGGAACGCGCCCAGAAGCTCCACCCCCGCCACCGGATCGCCCGAATCCAGCGTCAGCCGCGGACTGTCGTCCAGGATCGGCAGGTCGCGGTTCGTGCACAGCGCGCGGATGTCCAGCCGCCGGATCGGGCGCGGCGTCGATGCCCCCGGCCGGCGCGACACCGAGATGAACAGGTCGTCGCCCGCATAGGTCGTCCGCATCTGCCCGCGGCGCAACTCGTCCTCGCCGGGTCGGCGCGGACGACGTTCCGTGGCAAAGACATAGCCCGTGCCGCGGTTCTGCTCGACCGAATGGAACGGCATCACCTGCGCCTCGTCGCCCTCGGCGTCGGCATCCTCGACCCGGATCAGACGGTAGATCTCGTGGTCGCGGGGCCGGGTCCGGTCGGCGTGCACCACATGCGCCGTGGCGCGGCGATCCAGTTCGACGATGTTGCACTCACGCTCGAACAGGTTGACCAGCGGCGTCACGAACAGGCGCAGGTCCTCGGGCTTCAGGTCGGCCAGCGCCGGATCGGGCCGCGACAGCGCGATCAGGATGTCCAGCGTCCCGTCCCGCGCCATCCGCACCGCCGGGTTCAACCCGGTCAACCGCGCGTAATGGAACCGCTCGGGCATCAGGAAGTACTCGCGGACCAGCCGATACCCCTCGAACGACGCGCGCACCCGCGGCAACAGCCCCTCGCCGTCATCCACGCCGACCAGGTCCACCGGCCCCGCCGGACGCCACGGCCCGCGGTCGGCGGACGGCCGGGCAAAGGTCCGCGGCTCGGCCCCGTGGATCGCATCGAACAGGGGCCCCCCGCGGTTCCGCCCGCCCAGGAACAGGTCCAGCCGGTCCAGCGCCAGATCGGCCAGCGCGCCGGCCCCGGTGCGCCGCAGGGTGATCCGCACCCCCGCTTCCGCCCCGCGCCCGTCCCCCCCGCGCGAGGCCCCTTCCGGCAATCCCGCAGCGCGCAGGCTGCCCGCATCGGGCAAATACTCGACCCCGGCGATGGCCACCGGCCACAACTCGACATCCTGCGCGGTGGTATAGATCGCCCGGGTGGACAGCCCGTCGCGCAGCCCGGCAATCGCGCGCGTCCCGCGCACCACCCGGTGCCCCGTCACCATTGCATCCACCTGCACCGCGGGGGCGAGCCGCGCCAGCGTCATCGCGGGGGCCGGTCCCGACAGGTCGGGATACAGCGCGTCCAGCAGGTTGTGGACATAGCGCCGCGCCTCGTCGTCCACCTTCATGCGGGTGCGCGCGGCCAGATAGGCGACGCCCTCCAGCAACCGCTCCACATAGGGGTCGGGACAGGGCACCGCATCCAGCGACAGGTTGCGCGCGACGGTCGGGTGCAGCGCCGCGAACTCGACCGCCAGCCCGCGGATGTGGCCCAGTTCCTCCTCGTAATAGGTCAGGAACGACCGGTCCATCACAGCACCTCGACAGCGGTGGCCGCGCGCCCGGAATCCAGGTCCACCATCGTGGACAACCGCAGCCGTTCCGCCACCGGCAGCACAAGAAGCGTGCCGTCCACGTCGATCCGCATGCCGGTCTTGGCGCTGAAGCTGACCGTCACCTTGATCGAGTCCCGCTTCAGACGCGGCTCGAACACCGCCAGCGTGTCGCGGATGTCGCGCGCCAGCGCCTCGCGGTCGAAATCCGTCTCGGTCCGCCCGGCAAAGGCCGGCACCCCGTAATTCACCACGCAGCGCGACACCTGCGGGAAATCGGCCAGCATGTCGCCCGGCGCCTCGTGCACCTCGGCCTCGCGGTCGGTCATCAGCGTGCGCGCGGCCATCCGCTCGATGTTGAACAGCGCCTCGATGTCGCGCCGCACGGCCTCGCGCAGGACCTCGCCGGTCACCACCACGGCGCGGCTCTCCAGGAAGGCGCGACGCTCCACCTGCTGCAGAAGCTGCGCCAGCGCGCGGCGATCAGGCTCGTCAAGGTCATCCTCGCGGTCCAGCGCCCGCCGCCCGCCCTCCACGACACGGTCAACCAGGTCCGCGCCAAGTCGCGCCGACAGTTCGGCCCGGCGCCGGTCGGTTTCGGACACAAGGCCCGGAAGGTCGTCCACGAGGCGGTCCCAGAGCGATGGCTGGACCGCCTCGCGGCGCGACAGGGGGGTCTGGGTCTTTTCAGCCAATCCCCGTCCCTTCCCGGGCTGGATCGCCGCGGCGCATCCTTACGTGGCGGCCAGGATGTCGTACTCGATCTCGTGCTCGCCGCCCTCGGTCAGGTCGTCGGCATCCTGGATGTACACCATCTTGATCGAGTCGAAGCTCAGCGTCAGCGTGTCCATCGGGTTTCCTCCGCTGCCGCCACTGGTGCCGTAGGCCTCCACGAGGACGTTCGTCATGGTGATCGTCAGATAGTCGGTGTATTCGTCGCCCGCGTCCTTGCGCAGCGCCAACACGACCTCGCCCAGGTTCTTGGCCTTGATGCAAGCCAGCGCGAGATACGGCGAGGAGGCATCGTAGTCCTTCGACATCTGCAGCGCCTGGACTTCCGGCAGCCCGCTTTCACGCTGGCCGCCCGAGTTGCGGAACGCCGAACGGACCGTGCTCCACGAGAAGCTGCTCACGACGATCTCGTTCTCGTGGCCCGAACGCTTGCTCTCGCCGGGGATGTCTTCGATCTTCAGATAGGCAGCGAATGCCATGGACGTTTCCTTTCCGCTGTGGGTCGTGGGTTGCTGTCAGGTCGGCCGGGGCGGCGCTGTCGCCGCCCGGGCCCTTGTCGCCAGCACGGTTGCCGGTTCAGGTGCCCTTGACCGAGGGCAGTTCCGACACCAGACGCAAGCTCGCGTTGATGCCTTCAAGCTGATAGTGCGGTCGCAGGTAGAAGCGCGCGTTGTAGTAGCCGGGCCGCCCTTCCACGCTGTCCACGCGCACCTCGGCCGCCGCCAGCGGGCGCTTGGCCTTGGCCGCGTCGTCCGCCATCGCCGGGTTCGCCAGCACGTAGCGGTTGATCCACTCCGACAGCCATTTCTGCATGTCGGCCTTTTCCTTGAACGTGCCGACCTTGTCGCGCGCAATGGCCTTCAGGTAGTGGGCAAAGCGGCTGACCGGGAACAGGTAGGGCAGGTTCGCCGACAGCCGCTCGTTGGCCTGCGCGTCGGGGTCGACCAGCCGGCCCGCCCGTGCCTCGTCATCCTGCAGGCTGTGGGCGCCGATGAAGGCCGCAAGGTCGGTGTTCTTGCGGTGCAGGATCGGCATCATGCCGAGCTTGGCCAGTTCCGCCTCGCGCCGGTCGTCGATGGCGATTTCCGTGGGGCACTTCATCGCCACGGACCCGTCATCGGTCGGGAACGTGTGCACCGGCAGGTTGATGACCGTCCCGCCCGATTCCACGCCGCGGATCTGTGTGCCCCAGCCGGAAATCTTGTGGCTGCGGTTGATGTTCACGCCCATCGCGAAGGCCGCGTTCATCCAGACATAGTGGTCGTGCTTGCCGTCCAGCTCCTCGTTGAACGCAAAGCCCTTCACCGGCACGGTATCGGGACCATAGGGCAGCCGCGCCAGTACGCGCGGCATGGTCAGCCCGATGTAGCGCGCATCCTCGCTCTCGCGCAGGCTCTGCCAGCTCGCATAGTCGGGCGAGGACACGATCTGCTGCAGGTCCTGCGGGTTGGGCAGTTCCTGCCAGCTTTCCATCCGGAACAGCTGCGGCGCGGCAGCGGCGATGAACGGCGCATGCGCCGAGGCCGCGATCCCCGAGATGTTGCGCAGCAGGCCCACGTCCTTGGGCTTGTGGCTGAACTCGTAGGCGCCGATGATCGCGCCGAAGGGCTCGCCACCGAACATCGAGTATTCCTCGGTGTAGAGCTTCTTGAAGATGGGGGACTGGTCCCACATCTGGCCCTCGTAATCCTCCAGGATGTCGGCCAGCTCGCCCTTCTTGATGTTCATCACCCGGATCTTCAGCTTCTGATCCGTCTCGGTGTTGTTCACCAGGTAATGCAGGCCGCGCCACGTCCCCTCGATCTCGCGGATATCGGGGGCGTGCAGGATCTCGTTCATCTGCGCCGTCAGCAGGCTGTCGATCCCCGCGATCAGCGACTTGATCGACTTGATCGCATTGCCCGAAATCGTCGCCTGCCCGGCCTTCTCGGTCGCGGCGAGCGCCAGGTTCGACACCAGCGCCTTCAGCTTCTCGGATTCGCTGTCCTTGACGCGGAAATCCTTCTCCAGCAGCGCCTCGAACTCGCCAAAGTCCAGCGCCTGGGCCTCGGCGGCACCGCCTGCGGCTTTCTCCTGTGCGTCGGCCATCGGTCAGCCCTCCTTCTTCATGGCGTCAGAGGCGACCTGCGCCAAGAGCGGCTCGTTGCCCAGAAGCTGCGCGATGCGCTTCTCGGCATCCACCTTGCCGTCCATGTAGCTGAGAAGCTCCTCCAGCTGCTTGCGCATCTTCAGAAGCTCGGCCAGCGCGGGGACCTGCTCGGCGATCTTGTCGGGGGCGAAATCACCCATCGACTTGAAGCTCACATCGACAAACATCTCCTCGTCGGCGCTCTCGCCATCCTTGCCGGGCAGCTTGTTCGGAACGCGGCACTTCACCCGGGGACTCAGCGCCTCCATGAACTTGCCGAAGCGCCCGGCGTCGGTCTCGACAAAGTTGCGGTCGGCCACCGGCTTCTTCGCCTCGGGCGTCTCCGACTTGCCCGCAAGGTCGGCCATCACCGCCATCACGAAGGGAAGCTCGATCGTGGTGGGGCTGCCGTAGTGTTCAACGTCATAGGCGATCTGCACCCGCGGCGCGCGGTTCCTTTCGATCACCTTCTGCTTGCTGTCCGCCATCTGGGCTGACCTCTCCTGTCGTTGCGGTGCACCGGATTGGCCCCGGCGCCCTTGGTTGCGTCACTTGTCCTTGTCACCCACGCCCGCCAGCGAGCGGAACTCCTTCATCCCCGACGGCGCGACCTCGGCCATCAGCTGCATGAAATCCATCGGCACCATCTTTTTCAATCTCCGCGCGAAATGCGGGATCGGACTGGACGGTTCCGTCCGCTCGTAGAACGCGATGATCTGGTCGAGCGCCCGTTCCACGTCGGCCCGGCTCGAGATGGTGCCCGACAGACCCTGCTGGGCCGCGACAGGCGCCGCACCGGCGGCAGGCGCCGCAGCCGCCCCCCCACTCTCGGCCGCGGGGGCCGTTGCCCCGGCGCCCGCGGCATTGCCCATCGCGGATGCGATCGACATCCGCATCCGCCCGAGATGCTTCAGCAGGTCGGCAAAGGCCACGCCCATGTTGGCGGCGAACCCGCCCTTCTCGCCCAGCTTCGCCGACAGGGCCGCCAGCGCCGCCTCGACCGCGCCGATGCCCGCCAGCAGCGCCTCGGCCCGCGGCCGGTCCTCGGCCGCCAGCGCCCGCGTCGCCGCCGTCACCTTGTTGACGCGGGCCGTGTGTGCCGCCGCCAGGTCGGCCTGCTCCTTGGCCGACAGCCCGGCGGGAATCTCGTTCTTCACCTCGAAGTCGGTCATCGCCGCCGCGGCCAGATCGGCGCCCGACACCGGCCCGATCCCGCGCGGCGACAGGATCGCGTTCATCTTCAGGTCGGTGAACAGCCCGTTGTCGTCGTTCTCCAGCTGCTTCAGCGCGTTGATCCGGCGCAACGCCGCCTCGCGCGGGTCCGACCCCTCGCGCAGCACGGGGTGCACGCTGTCCCAGTAGCCGTCCAGCGTGTCGGTCAGCAGCCCGACCGCCGCGGCCAGCCCCTCGAACCCGTCGGTGTTGAACGCCGCCCGCGCCACGATCGCCAGAAGCCGCAGGTCGCGCCCGGTGCCGGCCAGCGTTCCCGCTTCGGCCGACACGGCACCCCAGTCCACCCGCGGCTGGAACGGGTTGCCGCCCTCGGCCCGCTGGCGCTTGCCCGCGGGTTCGACCAGGCGCTCCAGCGCATGGAACCCCGCCTCGTTGCGCAGGTCGATCCCGGATACGGCCTCGCCGTCCAGCGGGGCCAGGAACGCGCTCAGATCCACGGCGACGTTAACCCTTCCAATGCTTTACGCTGCGTCAATGACTATCCTCCACTTGCGCCCGCCTTGCAACGAAAGCCTGCATGGCCCGTGGCATTTCGCACAACACTTGCGGACGGCTTGCGACGGCTTCACGACAGCCCCTCACGGACGCGCCCCCCCTCACGGACGCGCATCGATGATCCGGGACGCCACGCCCAGGATCTCGTCCTCGCGCCCCTCCAGCGCCGCCGCCAGCGCCTCGGCCAGGGACGCCACGCTCTCGTCGCGGGGGCGGCGCATGTCGAACAGGTCGGACCGCGTCAGGATCGCGATGACCTCGGACTTGCCATAGTCCTTGTCCTCGATCCGGAACGCCATGCGCGACGGGTCGGCCCGGAACTCGTCCACCGACCACAGGACCCGCACCCGGCGCACCCCGCCCTGCACCGTGCCGTTGTTGGCCAGCCTGTTGTCCGTCCAGTTGATGTTCGGCAGCACGTTGAACACCTTGCCGTCGGTATCCACCACCATGACCCACAGCGTGCCGTCGGCGCCCTCGGGGGCATGCACCTCGACCACCGGGTTCTGGCCGGTGGTATAGACACCCGACAGGTTCGCCTGACCGGTCCCGCCATCGCCCAGCCAGACCGACAGGGCCGACGGCGGCGTGTCGGGCATCACCGCGCGGATCGCGCACAGCTGTTCGTTCAGGACGGTCAGTTCCACCCGCACCGGCCGGTCGCCGGCAATCCCGGGCAGCGCCCCCTGCACCGCTTCCACATCGCCCGACCCCACCACATCGCCGCGCACCACGATCTCGTCGCCCAGCTCGTAGATTCCGCCCGGCTCGATGGCCTGGGTCAGCGGCCCGCAGGTCTCGAACGTGTCGATCAGCCCCTGCACCGTGGTCGAGGGCAGCCGCACCGGCCCGGCCACGATCGACGTCGTCAGGTTCACGCCGTTGCCCTGCGCCCAGACCCGCATCTGGCCCACCAGCCGGTCGCGCTCGGCCGCACTGGCGGCCAGCCCTTCAACCTCGGCCTCCAGGTTCTCGAGCGTCAGCGTCCAGCTTTCCAGCGGCCGCAACTCCTCGATCAGCCCGGCGGCGACTTCGGGCCAGATCTGGACGGGCATGCCGTCCGCCAGCGTCACGGCCAGCGGATCGATCGTCCGCCCGGTGATCTGCGCATAGGCGTTCAGGATCAGGTCGCCCGCCTCGACCGTCGGCGCATGGGTGGACAGGGCCGCAGGCGCCGCCGGATCGTGCGACGCGGTCAGCGTATAGGGCGACGCGACGGGCAGCGGTTCGACCAGGAACGGGTCCAGAAGCCCCGCGTACCACGCGCCCCCGGCCCCGCCGCCCAGAAGGACGACCAGCGCCGCCACCCATTTCAGCGCGCCACCACCCGATTTCGGCGGGGGGGCACCGCGGGGGCGGGCCGTCGCCCCCCGCGCCGGAGCGCCCCGTGCGGGCGTGTCGCCCCGCGCCTTGGACCGGCCACCCGCGGGCTTCAGCGCCGCGTCCAGCCGGTCGAGCAACTCCTCGGCCGACTGCGGGCGTCCAGCCGGATCGGGGTCGGTCAGCCAGTCGATGATGCCCTTCAGGGGTTCCGGCACGCCCGAGGTGTCGATCCGCTGCTGCTTGCGGCGCACGATCTCGCCCGGCGTGGCCCCGGGAAACGGCACCTCGCCCCGGAAGGCCGCCAGCAGCGTCGCCCCCAGCGAATACAGGTCGGTGCGCGCGTCCGCCCGGCCTTCCAGCTGCTCGGGTGCTGCGTATTCGTACTTCCCCGCAAAGTCGTTGCCGACGATGGTGCGCGCCCCCGCGCTCGTGTCCTTGGCGATGCCGAAGTCGATGATCGTCGCCAGTTCGGGCTTGCCGCCCCGCAGGATGATGTTGTCGGGCGACAGGTCGCGATGCACGATCCCGTGCCGGTGCGTCACCACCAGCCCTTCCGCCACCCGGTGCGCCACGATCATCAGGTCGCGCGGATCGACCCGGCCACCCAGCATCTGGTCGTTCAGCGACGGCCCGTCGATGAAATCCATCACCAGGATCACCGCGCCCGCATCGGTGCGCGAGCAGTCGGTATAGCGCACCACCGCGTCATGCAGGATGTTGCGCATCTCCTCTTCGCGCTTCATCAGCTCGACATAGTCGGCATTGCCGGAAAACTGGCTGTTCAGCGCCTTGATGGCAACGACGCGCCCCGTGATCTGGTTCCTGGCGCGATACACCTCGCCGGTGCCGCCGCGGCCCAGGATCCCCGCGATCTCGTAGGTGTTGTTCAGCACCTGACCCGCGCGGAAGATGTCCGACGGCAGGGAATCGATCATCGGGGGCTCCTCGGGCGTCCGCGTCGTGGCGACCTGCAAAGCTGTCGCCAGCGTGATGTTTTCAGAATAGGGTGATTTTGTGTCCGGCCGGAAACAAAATCGACAGGGCGGCGCGGACCGCGACAGGGACAGTCAAACGGAAGGCGGCGTGCGATGGCGCAGCGCGGAACACCCGAGACCATGAAGCGCAAGGAGCTTCTGGGAAAGCTCAACCCCCTCTGCCTCAAGGGCTTCTCGGCCGCCGC
>DBBA01000053.1 GCA_002291955.1 Rhodobacteraceae bacterium UBA996
GGCGGCATGGTGTCGCCGGTCCCGATCCCGGCGGCGGCCAGTGCCGGATGCGTCCTGGCCGCCACGACCACATAGCGCACCCGCAGGACCCGTTCGCGCAACAGCCACGGCGGCAGGTCGATGTCGGGCATCAGGTTGATGTCGATGGTCCCCTCGCGCAGTTCGGCCAGCGTCCAGACCCCGACGGCATCGGAATAGCGCAGGCGCACGCCCGGCGCCTCGGCCCGCAGGCGGGCGGCCAGCGGGGGCAGCATCATCTCGGTGAAGAAATCGGACCCGACGATGCCGAAGGACGCGCTTGCGGTGCCGGGATCGAAGTCCGCGGGCGCGATCAGGCGGCGCGCGCCTTCCAGCACCTCGGACAGGGGCCCCGCGATCTCGAGCGCAAGCGCGGTGGGCCGCATCGTCCGCCCCTCGCGCACCAGGATCGGATCGCCCAGCGCCGCCCGCAGCCGCCCGAGCGCCGCCGATACTGCGGGCTGCGACAGGCCGATGGCCTGCCCGGCGCGCACCGTGGACCGCTCGCGGATCACGGCGTCCAGCACCTTGAGGAGGTTCAGGTCGAAGGCGCGCAAATCCATGGGGCGAATTCATATCATACAAAGGATCAGTTTCACAGATAGCGCGGGATGGGCGAAGACGCGGCGGGTCCGCAGCGACCCCGCATCACGCAAGGAAAACAGACCATGTCCGCACCGACCGTCCATCGCTGGAACGGCGCCAGCTACCGCATCCTTCTGTCCGCCACGGATACCGGGGGCGCCCTGTCCGTCGTGTTCGGGGAGCTTGATCCCCACGTCGGCCCCCCCGCCGCATGTCCATGTCGACGAGGACGAGACCATCGTGATCCTGGACGGCGAGGTGACGTTCGACCTGCCCGGCGCGCGCTGCGTCTGCGGTCCGATGCAGGCCGTTAGGATCCCGCGCGGCACGCCCCACGCGTTCCGGGCAGGACCCGCTGGTGCCCGCGGCCTGACGTTCCTGACCCCCGGCGGGTTCGAGGGCTTCTTTGTCGAGGCCGCGGCCGAGGGGTTCCGCCTGCCGGCCGACCTGGACCGGGTGGCGGCCGCCGCCGCCCGCCACGGGTCGCGGTTCGTTGCAGACGTCAGCCTTCCGGGGGGGCGGTGATGCGCGGCGTCGCCTTTGCGTTCTTCGCGTCGGGGTCGGTCGCGGTGCTGGCGGGAATGGTCTGGGGCATCCAGATGTCGGTGACGCACGACCACGGGCTGGCGGCGGCCCACGCGCACCTGAACCTGGTGGGCTGGGTGACCCTGGGGCTGTTCGGGCTCTACTATGCGCAGACCCCGGCGGCGGCGCAGTCGCGGCTCGCCTGGGTCCATCTGGTGCTCGCCATCGGCGGGGTGGTGCTGATGGTGCCCGGCATCGTGCTGGCCATCCGCGGCGGCAACCCGGCGCTGGCCGCCCTGGGGTCGATGCTCACGCTGGCCTCGATGGCGGTGTTCCTTGCCACCGTCCTGCGCCATGGCCTGGGCCGTGCGCCGTGATGCGCCCCGTGACTCGCGCCCCGTGACTCGCGCCGCAATGGGGGTGGCGGCTGCCATGCACCCGGGGGCGGTGGATGTGTGCACGAAGGAGGTGCGTGCGCGAGCGCGCCCTATGGAGCGCCACGCCGCTCGCAAACACCATCTCCCTTCGTCCTTTCCCAAGTATCCCGGGGGAAGCGCGGCGTCGCCGCGCCCGGGGGGCAGCGCCCCCCGCCTCCGCCCCCTGCCGGGCCAAAGCCTTGCTCCGTTCCCGGGCAACCGCTAGACCCCGCTCGTCCTGCCTGCCCGAAAGGCCCCCCGCCCATGCGCCTGTCCCGCTACTTCCTGCCCGTGCTCAAGGAAAACCCCGCCGATGCGCAGATCGTCAGCCACCGGCTGATGCTGCGGGCGGGGATGATCAAGCAGCAGGCGGCGGGCATCTATTCCTGGCTGCCGCTGGGCTACAGGGTGCTGAAGCGGATCGAGGAGATCGTGCATCAGGAGCAGGTGCGCGCGGGCCACATCCCGATGCTGATGCCCACGCTGCAACCCGCCGACCTGTGGCGGGAATCGGGGCGCTACGACGCCTACGGTCCCGAGATGCTGCGCATCCGCGACCGGCACGACCGCGACATGCTGTACGGTCCCACGAACGAGGAGATGATCACCGACGTCTTCCGGGCGCATGTGTCCAGCTACAAGGACCTGCCGCTGACGCTGTACCACATCCAGTGGAAGTTCCGCGACGAGGTCCGGCCGCGCTTCGGCGTGATGCGGGGCCGCGAGTTCCTGATGAAGGACGGCTACAACTTCGACGTGGACCGCGACGCAGCGTTGCACGCCTACAACCGGCACATGGTCAGCTACCTGCGGACCTATGAACGCATGGGCCTGACCGCGATCCCGATGCGCGCGGCATCCGGCCCGATCGGCGGTGATAACACGCACGAGTTCCTGGTGCTGGCACAGACCGGCGAGTCCGAGGTGTTCTACGACGACCGGGTGACCGCGCTGAAACTCGGGCGGCGCGACATCGACTATGACGACCGCGCGCAGGTGGCCGCCGTCTGCCGGGAATTCACGACGCTCTACGCCCGCACCGACGAAACCCACGATCCGGCGGTGTTCGACACCATCCCCGAGGCGCACCGGAAGGTCGGCCGCGGGATCGAGGTCGGGCAGATCTTCTACTTCGGCACGAAGTATTCCGAGGCGATGGGCGCCACCGTGGTAACCCCCGACGGCACCCGCGTGCCGGTCGAGATGGGGTCGCACGGGATCGGCGTGTCGCGGCTTCTGGGCGCGATCATCGAGGCGTCGCATGACGACAAGGGGATCATCTGGCCGGAAGGCGTGACGCCCTTCCCGGTGGGGATCGTGAACCTCAAGCAGGGCGATGCGGCGGCGGATGCGGCGTGTCAGGGCCTGTACCAGGCGCTGACCGCGCGGGGGCTGGAACCCCTTTATGACGACCGCGAGGAACGGGCAGGGGCAAAGTTCGCCACCATGGACCTGATCGGTCTGCCGTGGCGGATCACCGTCGGCCCGCGCGGGCTGGAGAAGGGCGTGGTGGAATTGACCAGCCGCCGCACGGGCGAGGCCGAGGAGGTCAGCCCCGAGGCCGCCGTGGACCGGATCGCGCAGGTCTACGCCGGGCGCTGAGGGGAGGGCGGCGGGCCCTGACCCGCCGCCGACCGCATCAGACGAACGGGGTGTCGTCGAATTCCAGCTTGAACAGGGGGCCGCTGTCTGGGACGTTCTGCAGGATGATCCGGTCGCCATCCGCCCCAGCGAGGAAGATCGTCACGGTATCGGCGCTTTCGGTGAAGCGCGCCATGCGGGCGCCGTTGGTCAGCAGCAGCGTGTCCTCGAACGCATCGTAGTCGGTGATGACCGCGATGTCGCGCACGCCGTTGCCGACCTGCGCCCCGAACACGAACGTGTCCTCGCCGCCGTTGCCGGTCAGCCGGTCGCGGTTGCCGCCGTTGGCGATGATGAGGTCGTCGCCATCGGTTCCGCGCAGGACGTCGCGGCCCGACGTGCCCTCGATCCGGTTCAGCGGCGGGGGCGGCGGCGGCGGGGGAGGCGGCAGGATCGGGTTGGCGCCGGGTGCGGTAAAGCCGAAGTCCGCCCAGATCAGATCATGGTCGGTGGCGCCGGTCCGCGCCACGTCGACCACGTCGGTCATCGACTTGCCGACGGCAGCCAGCGCCTGGGGATCGATCAGGAAGTACTGGGACGAGAAGCCGTAGGTGCCGGTGACCTGTTCATACAGGCCGCGCACGCCGGTCAGGGACGTGCCGTCGGAGAAGGTCACGGTCGCCAGGATCTCGGGCGAGACATCGACGGTCCGCGCCGGGAGGGTCGAGAAGTCGAACACCTGGTAGCCGTTGAACAGGGTGAACCCGGTCGAGCCCTGGGCCAAGACGCCCTCGCCCACATCGTCGCCACGGACGAGGTCGTTGTCGGCAAGGGTGCCCGTCTGGAGGCGGAACGTGTTTACTATGCTCTCCTTGACGAAGTAGCTGACGGTTGTGGGCATCGCGTCTCTCCTGTTGGGGGCGGTGTCGCCTTGGTCCGTTCGCCTTGCGCGCGACCGGCATTTCGCGGCCCTTGTCACGGTTGCGTCAGGTGTGCGTGATCGGTCTTGTGGCGGGACGGGCGTCCACAGGGGGAGACAGCGATGCGGGCACTGGTGACCTGGGGCGGGTGGGACGGGCACGAGCCCGACCGTGTGGCCGCGCTGTTCGCGGGCTGGCTGCGGGGCGCGGGGGCCGAGGTCGAGGTGACCGACACGCTCGCCTGTTTCGATGACCCCGCCCGGGTGGCGGCGATGGACCTGATCGTGCCGGTCTGGACCATGTCGGACATCGGGCGCGATCAGGCGCTGAACGTCTGTGCCGCCGTGGCGGCGGGGACCGGGATCGCGGGGTGTCACGGGGGGATGTGCGATGCCTTCCGGGGCAACGTGGACTGGCAGTTCCTGACCGGCAGCCAGTGGGTCGCCCATCCGGGCAACGACGGGGTCCGCTATGGGGTGCGGATGGTGTCGGACGATCCGCTGGTCGCGGGGATCGGGGATTTCGAGGTCGCGACCGAGCAGTATTACCTGCATGTGGACCCGGCCGTGCGGGTGCTGGCGGTCACCGACTTTCCGGTGGCGGACGGGCCGCATGCGGTGAACGGACCCGTGGCGATGCCGGTGGCCTATGTGAAGGGCTATGGCCGGGGGCGGGTCTATTACAGCGCGCTGGGCCACAAGGCGGCGGTGATCGCGGACGGCCCGCCGGCCGAGATGCTGCGCCGCGGGCTGGTCTGGGCGGCGCGGGGCGGTTGAGGGGGTGTTTGTGCACATGTGCACAAACAGTCATGTCATTGATATTCATGGAAAATCACTGTGCGCATTCAGCTTTGGTCAACCTGTGTGACCGGGACCTGCCGGGTGCGCGCGTTGCCTTGACCTTCGCCCCCGGCGCCCGCACTGTCCGGCCGCCTTTCCCCCTGCCGCAGCCCTGACAGGACGCCTCGCCCCATGCCCGCCCCTTTCGCCGCCCACGAACGGATGATCGCCTGGCGCTACCTGCGCGCCAAGCGGGCCGAGGGCGGGGTCAGCGTGATGACCTGGATCAGCTTCGCAGGGATCGCGCTGGCGGTCTTCGCGCTGATCGCCACCATGTCGGTGCGGGCGGGCTTCCGGGCCGAGTTCGTGGACACGATCCTGGGCGCCAATGCCCATGTCACCGTCTATGCCACCGAGCGGCAGGAGCCATCGGGGCGCTGGGTGCGCACCATTCCCGACTATGCTGCCGCCGCCGAACGGCTGGCCGCGGTGCCCGGCGTTACCCGGGTGGCGCCGCTGGTGAAGGGGCAGGTGCTGGCGAGCGCGGGCGAGCGCAATGCCGGCGTCGAGGTGTTCGGCATCGCGCCCGCCGATCTGGCCGGTCTGCCGCGCATCGCCGACCCCGAGACCGGCGTGGGCGACCTTGCGCGGTTCGCCGAGGGCATCAGCATCGGGCAGGGCGTCGCGCGGGAACTGGGCGTGACCGTCGGCGACCGCATCCGGCTGGTGAGCCCGAACGGCGCGCGCACGGCCCTGGGGGTCAGTCCGCGGGTCAGTGCGTTCGAGGTGGTGCATGTGTTCAGCGCCGGGCGCTACGACATCGACCGCACGCGGGTCTACCTGCCGCTGGAGCAGGCGCAGCTGTTCTTCGACCGCGACGGGGTGGTGGACGAGTTCGAGGTGATGGTCGCCGACCCCGACCGGATCGAGGCCTATACGCTGCCGCTGCTGTCGGCGATGGGCGACCGCGCGCTGATCTGGACGTGGAAGGACAGCGCGGGGGCGTTCCTGCGGGCGCTCGATATCGAGGACAACGTGATGTTCGTGATCCTGTCGGTCCTCGTGCTGGTGGCGGCCATGAACATCGTGTCGGGCCTGATCATGCTGGTGAAGAACAAGGGCCGCGACATCGGCATCCTGCGCACAATGGGCCTGACGCAAGGCGCCGTGCTGCGGGTGTTCTTCCTGTGCGGAGCGGTGATCGGCATCGCGGGCACCGCGGCGGGCGTGCTGCTGGGCGTGCTGTTCGCCTGGCAGGTGGACACGATATTCTCGGCCGTGAACTGGCTGTCGGGGGGCGGCGTCTGGGACCCGTCGATCCGGGGCATCTATGCGCTGCCCGCGCAACTGGTGTGGTCGGACGTGGCGGCGGCGGTGGCGCTGTCGCTGGGCCTGTCGTTCCTTGTCACCATCCCGACCGCGCGCCGGGCCGCCCGGATGGACCCGGTCGAGGCGCTGCGCCATGAGTGAGCCGGTCCTGCGGCTGGTGGACGTGGCCCGCACCTACAACCGCGGGCGCCCGTCCGAGGTGCGGGTGCTGGAGGGCGCGAGCCTGGACGTGGGCAGCGGCGAGGTGGTGGCGCTGGTCGCCCCGTCGGGCGCGGGCAAGTCCACGCTTCTGCACATCGCGGGGCTGCTGGACACTGCCGATGCGGGCGAGGTGCGGCTGGCGGGCCGGGACCTCGCGCGCGCGTCCGACCGGGACCGGACGGCGGCGCGGCGGGCCGAGGTGGGGTTCGTCTACCAGTTCCACCATCTGCTGCCCGAGTTCACGGCGCTGGAGAACGTCATGCTGCCGATGCTGGCGCATGGGACACCCGATGCCCCGGCGCGCGACAGGGCGCGGGGCCTGCTGGCCCGCGTGGGACTGGAGGCGCGGGCCGACCATCGCCCGGCCGCCCTGTCGGGGGGCGAGGCGCAGCGGGTCGCCTTCTGCCGGGCGCTGGCGAACGGGCCGAAGCTGTTGCTGGCCGACGAGCCCACGGGCAACCTGGACCCCGCCACGTCGGACCGGGTGGCGGGCGTGCTGATGGAGGTGGTACGGGAAACCGGCCTGTCGGCGGTGATCGCCACGCACAACCCCGGGCTTGCCGCGCGGATGGACCGGACCGTGCGGCTGGAGCGCGGGCGGATCGTTCCGGCCTGACCGCCGCCCGAGCGCGCTCAGGGCGGCACGCGGCGCGCGTTTCGCGCCATTCCGGCCTTTGCGGGTGCCGCCCGGGCCCGGTCCCCGGTGTGGTCTTGCCATGCCCGACCGGGACCGCGGCCCTGACCGTGCCACATTCCTGCGCCATCCTGTGCGGATGGAAACCGACCTTGTCTGGCTGGCGCTTGCCCTTGTCCTTGGCCTGATCGGCTGGGGCATGTTCGCGCTGAACCGCTGGCTGGCGCGCGCGCGGGTCACGGCCGGGGTGCCGTGGTTGCCGGGGGTGCTGGCCCTGCTGCCGGCGGCCGTCTATGCGCTGGCCGTGGGGCGGTTCCTGATCGAGGTGCGGGCCGACCCGACATCCAACAGCCTGTGGCCCCTGATGGTGGCGTTCCTGCTGATCGCCTGGGCGTTCTATGCGCTCGCGCTGCGGGTATTCCTGTGGATGCTGGGGCGGCTCTTGCGGGACCGGCTGGCGGGACGGGCCTAGAACAGGCCGTCGCCGCCGCGCTGGTCCTCGGCCACCTGGTCGGCGATCAGCGCCGCGCCGCTGCCCACGATCAGGGGGCCGCAGGCTGAAAGGGACGCGCAGGCCAGGGCAAGGATCAGGCCGACGCGCCGGACGGACGGGGCAAGGGGATGGGGCATCGGCGACTCCGCCCTGGGTGGCGCGGTCAGTCAACCCCCGGGAGATTTCCGGCGCAACCCTTTCGGTGCGGGGCGATGAAATGCGCCGCGCTCGCAGGAATCGCCAAAAGACCCGCAGGAAGGAACAATCCGGCGCGGTCCCCGGCATGGGAACGTCCCTTACGGCCGGGGTGCAGGACGTGCCCGGGCCCCCATGCGAAAGGATACCACCATGCGCTTCACTGCTCTTGCCGCTCTTGCCCTTGCCGGTGCCACCGCGCTGGCCGCCCCCGCGGCCACCGCCCAGGACGCCGCGCCGGACATGATGATGATGATGTCCGTGTCGATGCTGGGTCTGCACGCGCAGAACGCCCTGCGGACCTATGGCATCGATGCCGATGTCAACGCACTGACGGTCAACCAGCTGACCGAGATCGCCGGGATCCTGGCGAACCCCGACGGCACCGAGGCCCCGGTGAAGGCCCGGATCGAGGCCGCCATCCGTCGGCAGTGACGGCATCCGGGTCCGCCGGGCGGCTGCCCCCGCCCCCGGACCCGGCGCTGTAACGGAGCGCCCGGACCCCCGGCGCGCCCCGTTACAGTCCCTTGTGCGGGATGCCCTTGCGACGCGGCCCTGCCGCAACGTCGCGTCAAGGTTTGTCCGTTACAGGGATCGCGCCGAAGTGACAGTCATTTCAGGCCCTTGAAACAGAGCACACAGATCCGGCAGCGTTCGTTGAACCCGCGCGGCGTGATCCGCACGTTAGTCCCCTCGGAGCCGGGTGGGGACATGCAGAAGCGCTTTCGGACGATCCGGGACTACCATGCCGGCGATCCCGGCATCCAGGTCTCGAGCCTGGAGCTTCCGCATCTGCGCGTGACCCATCTGGTCGAGCGGGACGGGGACGTGAAGTTCCTGCGCACCGACCGGTCGGGCGTGGTGCTGACGCTGGACGGGTCCGTCCGGCACCTGACCCGCATGGACGGGATCCGGGACGAGACGCCGTCGCGCCCTGGCGAAGTGTCGTTCATCCCCGAGGGGATGGACGTGCATCTGGCGTGGAAGAACCATGCCGAGGTCCAGACCAGCCTGATGATCGAGTTCGATCCCGGGCTGTTCGGGACCTATGCCCCCGAGGTTGCCGGATCGCGGCTGTCGCGCGGGGTGCTGGTGCCCGCCAACTATGCCGACCGGCCGGTGATCGCCGGGCTGATCCGGCTGCTGGCGCGCGAGATCGAGCCTGCCCGGCGCCGCGGCCGCATCTTCTCCGAAACCGTCGTGCGGCTGATCGCGCTGGAACTGGCGGCGTCGCACTGGTCGGTCCCGGTGCAGGACATGGACCGGCCGACGCGGCATGACCCGCGGGTGCAGCGGGCCATCGACCATGTCGAGGCGAACTTTGCGCGCGACATCTCGCTGATCGAGATTGCCAATGCGGCGGGCCTGTCGCCCACGCACCTGACGTCGGTGTTCCAGCGCGAGACCGGCCACACGCCCTATGCCTATGTCATCGAGCGCCGCCTGCGCGAGGCGGTTCGGCTGTTGCGCGACACCGACCTGCCCATCGCGCAGGTGGCCTATGCGACGGGCTTTGCCGACCAGCAGCACATGACGCGGGTGTTCCGGGCGCGGCTGTCCACGACGCCGCGCGCGGTGCGCCGCGGCTAGCGCCCGATCTGCCCGAAATCCGGGCAGCACGGGGCGTGGCGAGGGCCGGTCGCGCGGGCCTGCGGCGGCATGTCGGAAAATTGTCTTGCCTTGCGGAACGACATACGGACGGTATCTGAATACGGCGCGTATGTGAGGTGCGTGGTGCAAGACCGGTTCCTGAAGCCGTCCGACATCCCGGTGGTCCGGGCGTCCTTTGCCGCGTGGCAGGGGGTGCGGTTGTCCGTCCTCGACGAGACGAGCGGCGACCTGCAATTGGTCGTGCCGACGAATGCGGTCGTGCTGACCCGCGACGGATCCCGGCAGCACCATGCGCGGATGGACGGACGGGTTCACGACCGGACCTCGCGCCCCGGCGAGGTCGCGTATTTGCCGCGCGGGATCGACCTGCACAGCGCCTGGACGAACCACGCGCCCCTGCAGCGCTTCGTCCTGGCCGAGTTCGAGGCCGATCTGGCGCGCCTGTGGGCCCCCGATCTGGCCGTCCCGGCGATCGAGCGGGGGCACCTGCGGCCCGACAGCTTTGCGCCGCGCCCGGCGCTGGCGGCGCTGCTCGACACCCTGGCCCGCGAAGCCGATCCGGCGCAGCGGCGGGGCCAGCTGTTCGCCGACAGCGCGATCCGCCTGCTGGTGATGGAGCTGCTGGCCGATGCCTGGACCGTGCCGGTCGCGGCCTTTGATCCCGTTCCCGCCGATGACACGCGGGTGCGCCGGGCGCTGGACTTCATCGCGGCGCATCTGGCCGAGGATATCGGCATGGCCGAGATCGCGGCTGCCGCCGCGATGAGCCCGTCAGCCCTGAGCGTGGTGTTCCGCAAGGCCACGGGCCAGTCGCCCTACTCCTGGCTGATCGACCGGCGGCTGGACCGGGCCACCGACCTGCTGGTGCGGTCGCGCCTGCCGCTCGCCGAGGTGGCGGTGATGGCGGGCTTCTTCGACCAGGCGCACATGACGCGCAGCTTCCGGGCGCGGCGGGGCACGACCCCGGCCGGATCCGGCAGGCGCAGGGCGGCTGAGCCCGGAAAACGGAACAGGACCGGCGGATCGTCTCGCCGGCCCTGCCCACCATGCGCGCCCCCGGGGGGCGCATGATCCGGTTGCGCGCCTACGGACCGTAGGCGGCGGTGAAGCCTGCCAGCGACAGGTCGTCCTGCATTTCCATCACGCCCGCGTTCTGCACCGTCACATGGGCGGTCAGGCCGCGGCGAAAGGAGGTGACGAAGCGCGCGTAGCTGCCGGTTGTGCCGTCCACGGTCACGCGGCAGGTGGCGCCCGCGTCGTCGAAGCGGCAGTCGTCGGCGGTCAGCACGCGGTCCACCAGCGCCACGGGGCTGTTGTCGATCCAGATGCGCAGGGCGGCGCCGGGGTTGCCCACGCGGCGGGTCTCGATCACCAGCGCATCGGGGGCCGCGCGGTCGGCGCCGAAGGTGAAGGTGACATGGCGGGCGGCGGGATCGCCCAGGGTCAGGGCCACGGGGGCGGCCGTGGCAGGCAGGGCGGGCATGGTCAGTGTCAGCGTGGCGGCAAGGAGGATCGGGCGGAACATGGGCGGGGTCCTTGGGCGGGAGTGAGGGTTGGCCGGGCGCCCCTGCTGGGGGGGAGCAGCGTGTGGGGCATGGGGCGCCCGGCCGGGAACCGGATCAGTTGATCCGGTAGACCACGGGGCAGTTCACCAGGAACCCGACCGCGCGGGGCGGTCCGCCCGCCAGGCTTTCGACGATGCCCTTGGCGCCCGCGTTCTCGATGTCGATGGCGTTGGTCAGCTTCGTGCGGTAGCCCGCCGCGATGGCCGCTTCGGTCCAGACCACCGGGAACAGACGCCAGATCGGCGAGTAGTCCAGGTTGATCGTCGGGATGCCGCCCAGCACGTTCAGCGGCCCGTGCGATCCGGCATCCGACAGGGCCGAGGTCACGCCCTGCCGGAACGGGTTGTCGATGCCCGTGGGACCGTTGGCGAAGACGTAGATGCGTTCGGCGGCTTCACCCGGCGCCGCGTCTTCCAGCGCGAAGGGCAGGTCGGACAGCGCGGGGGCGTGGATCACCCCTTCGAGCGTGGCGATCAGCGGATCGTTCGCTTCCGTGGACAGGTAGAAGATCG
Organism: Rhodobacteraceae bacterium UBA996; assembly: GCA_002291955.1. GTDB lineage: Bacteria > Pseudomonadota > Alphaproteobacteria > Rhodobacterales > Rhodobacteraceae > UBA996. Next base: position 11,365 of record DBBA01000053.1, read on the forward strand.
GCTTGCCGAAGGTGTAGCCGAGCGTCATGGCCAGCGTCACCGTCCCGTCGCGCGGGCAGATCGCCACCACCTTGTCGTGGACCTTGGAATGGTCCACCGCGCCGTCGCACATGGCGTTCAGCTCGTCCTCGGTCACGTTGTAGGCGACCATCGGCATGTTGAAGACGGCGTTCTTGGCGTTGTCGAACTCGACCAGCGGCGAGTAGGCGGCATCGCCGACGGCGCCGGGTGCAGCCTCTTTCGGCGGGAAGAAGTTCGGCGCGTCGCCCGGCACGACGACGTGCTCGGGGCTGAAGTCCACAGTACCGGCCTGGAAGGTGAAGGTGCTGTCCTGTTCGATGGTGGCATCCCGCGCGCCGTTGCCGGTCACGCCGTAGGCCATCTTGGCCGAGTAGTTGACGCCGTGCAGGTTCGCCAGGTTCTCGTCCGACACGTCGGTCAGGATTGACCAGACGGGTTCGCCCGAGGCCATCTGTCCGCGGCGCAGCGGGATCGTCATGGTGCCGGCTTCGAGGTCCACATGGGCGGACTTCATCAGCAGGACCGGGCCGAGGAACGAGGGGTTGACCTCGGACGGCGAGGGCTGGGCGACGATGATGTGCTCGTCGGGGAAGATCGAGGCGGGGGCGGGGCGGGCTTCGTGCAGGGGGAAGCCTTCCTGGCCGCGCACGGTGACTTCGGCGCGGGCGGGCAGGCTCCAGGCGGCGAGCACCATGGCGGCGGCGCCTGCGGCCAGGATCAGGGACCCGGCGGCCGCGGCATGGCGCGGGAACGGGCTGGGGGGAGTTTGCGGGGTCACGGGCTGTGGTCCTTTCGTGATCGGGGATCGGCCGCCTGCCCGCACCGACAGGTCCACCTTCCCCCGATCACGCCCCGCCCGGCTTGGACCTTTCGCCCGAAGTTTTGCCCAATCGCGCGGCCGGGTCACCCGGGGCCCGGCACGGGTCGCGCGCCGTTCAACCCTGACGTGTCGGACGGTCGAGGCCCAGCAGGTGATCGAGCGACAGCCGCCCCGGACCCTGCGCCAGCACCACGAGGAACGCAGCCGCCCAGAGGCCGTGCGTGACCCAGGCGGCGGGAAAGACGAAGATCTGGATGACGGCGGTCATCACCAGAAGCCCGAAGGCGGAGAGCCGCGACATCAGGCCCAGGACCAGGAGGACCGGCAGCACATGCTCGGCCGCGGTGGCGAGGACTGCGGCAGTCCGGGGCGGGATGACCGGCAGGGCGTAGACCTGTTCGAACAGGAACCAGGTCTGCTCCTTGATCGTCAGGCCATCGACCTTGGTGCGGGCCGATTGCCAGAACACGACCGCCGGGAACACCCGCGCGGCCAGCACGACGAGGTCCTGCGGGATCAGGCCGAAGGCTCCGTTCAGGCGGCGCAGAGGCGCGGCAAGGCCGCCCCGGTCGGCGGCGGTGTCGGCCAGGTGGGTCATGGGGCGTCTCCTGTCGTGATGGCGGTGATGAGCCCGTGGCGCAGCAGAAGCGTCAGGGCGGGGGTGGGGTCGGTCTGTCCGGCGGCGTGGCCCAGGGGGGCGCCCCCGGCCAGGGCGGTCAGGACCGCGTGGGTGCCGGGGTCCACGGGTTCCACGACCACCTGGAACCCCGGTGCGCGGGCGATCAGGGCGTGGCTGGGGCCGGGGGGAAGGGGCGTGCCGGGTACCGCGCCCGGCTGGTGCGCCCGCCAGATGGCGACGGCGGGGAAGGGCGAGGTGTAGAGCGCGACCGACGGATGCAGGGTCAGCCGCAGCCCGGCCGGGTCGCCCACCGCCAGTGCCGCCGGATCGGCGGGGTCGGCGTCGGCCGCGTGGTAGGCCCGGCCCCGCGCCAGTTCGATCCGCGCGACACAGGCGAGCCAGGGCAGGTGCGCCACGGGCGGAAAGGCGGTCAGGAAGGCGGGGAACGCCTCGCCCCAGGCCAGAAGGACCGGGGTCTCTGGCGGGTGCTGGGCGGCGAACACGCCCGCCATCGCGGTGAAGAAGTCGCCACCCACCAGTTGCTCGATCACCGGGAAGCGGGCCGCAAGCGCACGGGACAGCCCGTGGCGGACGTTGTTGCGGTAGACATTGAAGCGGCGCGCGGCCTCGGCTTCCGCGGGGGCGGTCACGCCGTCGGGCACCGGTCCGCCCCAGAGACCGGCGTGAAACTGCGCCTGGAGCGCCCGATGCGCGGGATCAGGCGGCATCGGCCTGCCCCTGTCGCGCGGCATCGAGCACCCGGCCTGCGCGCGCGGCCTCCTCCAGCAGGACGTCGAAGGCCGGCACGTCGGTGTCCCATTCCACCAGCGTCGGCAGCGGGCCGGTGCGGGCGATCACCTCAGCATACAGCGCCCAAACGGGATCGGCGACCGGGCGGCCGTGGCTGTCGATCAGGAGGGGACCCGAGGGCAGGTCCTCGGTATCATGCCCGGCCAGGTGGATTTCGCCCACGGCATGCAGCGGGAACGCGGCCAGATAGGCGCGCGGGTCGAAGCGGTGGTTCACCGCCGACACGAAGACGTTGTTCACGTCCAAGAGCAGCCCGCAGCCGGTGCGGCGGGCGATCTCGGCCAGGAAGGCCGTCTCGTCCCATGTCGACTGGGCGAAGGTCACATAGGTCGCGGGGTTTTCCAGCAGCATCCGCCGCCCGAGCCTGTCCTGCACCTGGTCCACGTGGGCGCAGACGGCGGCGAGCGTCGCATCGGTATAGGGCAGCGGCAGCAGGTCGTTCAGCCAGGCCGCGCCGTGGCTGGACCAGGCCAGGTGTTCGGAAAAGCTGGCGGGCTGGAAGCGGTCGATCACGCGGGCCACCCGCGCCAGGTGGTCGGCATCCAGCGGCCCTGCCCCGCCGATGGACAGGCCCACCCCGTGCACCGACAGCGCATGGTCGGCCCGCAACGCATCGAGCATCGCATGGGGGGCGCCGCCCGCGCCCATGCAGTTCTCGGCATGGACCTCGTAGAAGCCGACGGCACCGGGACGACCGGCGATGTCGGCGAAATGCTCGGGCTTGAAGCCGAGGCCGGGCGTGGTGGGAAGCGAGGTCATGGGCAGGCGGTTCCCCGGGGACCGAGGGGCGGGAAGGAGGGGCGGCAAGGAGGGGCGGCCGGGCCGCCCCCCGTGGCAGGCGCCGGATCAGGCCGGCGGCAGGTCGCGGTCGAGTTCTTCCAGCGAGCCCACGCGCGCGCTGCCATCGGCCATCGCGGGCAGTTCGATCGTGGTGCAGGTGCCCGCGGCGACCAGCGTCCAGGCGTTGCCCTGGTAGTCGACGGTCGAGGTGCCGGCGCAGGTCGTGCCCGGACCGGCGGCGCAGTCGTTCTGGCCGGCCAGCGAGATGCCGAAGCACTTTTCCATCTCGGCCGACTGGGCGGTGGCGTGGCTGCCGGCCAGGCTGAGCGCCGCGGCGATCGAGGCGGCAAGCGGCAGGGCGAGGGTCTTGGTCGTCATGCGGATGTCTCCCTTGGATGGCGGGCGCGGTGGTGCGGTCCCGGATCACAGGTCGTGCCATGCCGCCCCGGCATTACCGACCTTGCAACCCGATCACGGGAACGTGAAACGCGCACCCTTCCGTGCGATACCCGGGCCGGGCTGTAACGGACGCCGCCCTTGCAGCGAACAGGACACCGGTGACACCGACGCGCAGCGACCCCTGGGACGAGTGGATGCGCGCGGCCAACCGCGGCGACAGGGCCGCCTATGCGCAGCTTCTGCGGGCGATTGCGCCGGTCCTGCGGGGCGTGGTGCGGGCGCGCGGGGCGTCGCTCGGGCCCGAGGAATGCGAGGATGTGGTGCAGGACGTTCTGCTGGCGATCCATATGAAGCGGCACACGTGGGACGAGGGCGCGCCCCTGCGGCCGTGGCTCTATGCCATCGCGCGGCACAAGGTGGCCGATGCGTTCCGGGCGCGGGGCCGCCGCGTGACGGTGCCGATGGAGGATTTCGTGGACACGCTGCCCGCGGCGGATGGTCCCGATCCCGGGACCGTGCGTGACGTGAACCGGGCGCTGGCGTCGCTCGATCCGCGGGCGGCCGAGATCGTGCGCGCGGCCGGACTGCACGGAGAGAGCGCGGCCGAGATCGCGGGGCGGTTGCAGATGACCGAGGGCGCCGTGCGCGTGGCGCTGCACCGGGCGCTGAAGCTTCTGGCGCGACGGCGTGACGGGGGCGTGGAATGAAGACCGACGACCTGATTGCGGCGCTGGCCGCCGATGACCTGCCGCGGCCGGACCCGGCCCGGCGGCTGGCGCTGGTGCTGCCTGCGGCCGCGCTGTCGCTGGTCGCGGTTGCCCTGTTGTGGGGGGTGCGGTCCGATCTGCTGGCGGCCTGGCAGACGGCGGCGGTGCTGAAGACGGTGGTGCCCGCGGGTCTGGCCGTGCTGGCCGGGTGGCTGGCGATGGGCCTTGCGCGGCCCGCGGCCCGGGTGACCGGCCGGGCGCTGGGGCTGGCGGCGCTGGGCGCGGCGCTGGCGGCGGGTTTTGCCGCGGCGCTGGCGGCGGGCGGGGGCGGCGCGTCATCCTCCCATTCCGGCAGGCGGCGCCAGGGGCGCAGCGCGTTGCGATCGGGCTTGGCATCGGGCGCGCCGAGGGCGGCCAGCACGCTGTCCGCCCAGACCCAGACGATGGCGTTCTTCAGATGCGCCGCGATCCCGGCGGCATCCTGCCCGGCCGCCGTTGTGCGCGTCTCCGAGAGCAGGCGCAGCAGCCGCGTGGCGATCTGCGGCAGCATGGCGCAGGCGGCCTCGTCATCGCGCGGCAATTCCATGTCCAGCGCCAGCGCCAGGCCGCGCGGCGTGGGTGGCGCGAGCCGCGCCGGCAGGCAGAAGGCGAACAGCTCCAGCAGGTCGAAACTGTCCAGGAAGGGCGGCAGGTCCAGCCGGCGCGCGGTGGCGGGCGCGTGCACCAGCATGGGCGGCGGCAAATCGTGCAGGGCGCGCAGCGCGGCGTCGGCGGTCAGCACCTCGCCATCGGGGGTCAGCAGCGTGGCGCGGCCGGCGCCGGCCACCAGCAGCGGCACATCGGGCAGCAGCAGGCGCGGGGTCTGCGTGGCCATCTCAGCGCCCCGCGCTGCGCGCCAGATAGAGACTGGCCAACAGCATCAGCGCCACGCCGATCGGCAGCGTCCAGACCGGCGTTTCGGCAAACACCGCCCAGCCCAGCAGGATGCCGGACGGGATCTGCACATATTCCATCGGTGCCAGCAGCCCGGCCTCGGCGCGGCGCGCGGCCTGGGATGCGGTCCAGTCGCCCAGCACCGCCAGCGCGCTGCCGCCGGCCAGCAGCAACAGCGCCGACAGGCTGGGCGTGACCCAGAACCAGGCCACGAAGGGCGCCCAGAACACCACGCTGGCGATGGCATACCAGGCGATGACGCGCATCGGCGGTTCGGTGGGCGCCAGCGCGCGGAAGGTGATCAGCACCAGCGCGCCGCCCACGCCCGCGCCGACCGCGGCCAGCACGCCCCAGGACAGCGCGCCGGTCGGCCCCGCGATGACCAGCACGCCCAGGAAACCCAACAGGGCGGCGCCCAGCCGGTCGCGCCGCAGCGCCTCGCCCAGGATCAGGGCGGCGAGGAAGATGGCCCAGATCGGCCGCGCCTGCGCGATGGACACCGCATCGGCCAATGGCAGCAGCACCAGCGCCAGCATCCAGCACTGGAAGCTGAACAGCCCCGCACCGCAGCGCCCGGCCATCACCCAAGGGCGGCGCGTGGCCAGGCCCAACAGGCCCATGCGCCACAGGAAGGGTGCGATGATGATCAGCGAGAACACGCCGCGCGCGAAGGGTGCCGCGACGGTCGGCAGGCCTTCCTGCATGGCGGCGCGATAGGTCACCGCCATGCCGGAAAAGCACAGCGAAGCCGCCACCATGAACGCCATGCCCAGCAGGGGCTGGCGGGCGGTCAACGCCGCAAGGCGTTCGCGATAACCGCCAGCTGGAACGCGATCTGCGTGAAGTCGGTGACGATCTGCAGCACGCGTGGGTCCAGTCGCGGCAGGGCGATCAACTCGTCACCGGGACGCGGGCGCTGGTTGGTGTCCAGCACCAATTCGCCCGAGGCGCGGCGGATCATCAGCGTGGACATCGAGCCGCGCGGGCTGAACCCGCCGGCCTGGCGGATATAGTCACCCGCCGTCAGGTTGGGCTGCCACAGGATGGCGCGCGGCGCGTTGACCTCGCCCGAGACCAGGATGGTCTGCACCCGTTCGGGAATGACGATGACGTCGCCATCCTCCAGCCGCACCGGCGCGCAGCGGCCATTCTGGTCCATCACCACCACCAGCCCGTCCGGGCGGGTGCGGCGGCCGCGCTGGATGAACTGGCTGACCACCTGGGCTTCCTGCGCGCGGATCGCGGCCACGCCCTGGGTCGGGCTGGTGGCCAGGAAAAGCTGGCGTTCCAGCCGGTCCAGCGCCTCTTCCATGGTGCGCTGCTGCTGCGCGGCGACGCGGTGGCGCAGCAGGAACACGCCTTCGGTATTGGCCAGCGTCGGGTCCACCGCGACATGATCCAGCAGGTTGCACAGCTGCGTGTCGCGATCGGCGACCAGCACGGAGGGGCCGATGCGGCTGCCCTCGATGGTGACGCGGATGGTGCGCGCCGGCGCGTCGGTGATGAAGGTCACCGTGTCCTGGTCGGACATGGTGGCCGATTGCAGTTCCTGCATCGTGACGTAGCGGCTGAACGGCCGGCCGTCGCGCGTGCCCTGGATGACGGCATTGGTGGCGGCCGGCAGGGGGCGGGCATATTCCACGATCTCGCGGCCGGTCATGACGCGGCCCGGCACCTCGAAGAGGAAGTTGTTGCGCACCGCGCCATCGGCGCCGACCAGGGCGCGCTGGCGGCCGACGACGATGGTATCGCCCTCCTGCAGCCGGATATTGGGCAGGCGGCCATCGATCAGGAAGGCATACAGATCCACGGTCGCGACCTGGCCGCCGCCGCGGCGGATCACGATGTCGCGATAGGAGCCACGCGCGGGGTCCACCCCACCGGCGCGCACCAGGAAATCGAGCACGCTGTCCGCCGCGCTGCCGCCGAAACGGCCGGGCGTGCGCACGAAGCCGGTCACGAAGACACCGATGCGCTGCATCGAGACCAGCACGGCATAGACCTGCACCTGCTGGGTGTAGATGCGCCGCACCTCGCTCTCGATCACGCGTTGCAGGTCGCCGGCGCGCGTGCCGGCCAGGCGGATCGGGCCGATCTGCGGCAGGAACAGGAAGCCCGCACTGTCCACGATGCCGATCGTCTCGGCTTCGACCGCGCCCCAGACGCGGACCGACACACGGTCACCCGGCGCGATGATGTAGGCGGGGTTGGGTGCATCTGTGGCGACGGCGGAATCGCGGGTGAACAGGCTGGCGCCGAACACCGCGGTGGCGCCGCCGGCGGCGCGGTTGGGGTCGCCCAGCGGCGTGACGGCGGAGGCGCCGGCCTCGGCCTCGGTGGCGCTGCCTTCGCGCGCGATGGTGCGCGCGCCACCCACCGCACGCGCAGGCGGCAGGGCCTGCTGCTGCTGTTGCATGAACTGCTGTTGCTGCTGCTGCAGGGCCGGCGGGGTGCCGCCGAACCCCGGCAGGAACTGGCCGAAGGCGGGAGACTGGGCGCTGATGGCGAGCGCCAGGCCCGCGAGCAGCGCGATACTACGATGCATGTTCCTTCATCCCCGCCAAAATCAACCACCCCAACCCATAGATCACCGAGAGGCCGAGGAAAACATAGACGATCGACAGCAACCGTTGCGGGTAGCGATGCCGTTCCGCAAGATTGGGCTCGACCACGCGTTGCAGGAACAATTGCTGGCGCTGCGCATCGGCCAGCGACCGTTCCAGATTGGCCGTGGCCGCGGTCAGGGCGCGGCCGGCGAAATCGGCCTCCAGCCGCAGGCGTTCGAAGGCGGCGACCTGGGTGGTGAAGCCTTCCTGGCCGGTGGTGGCGGTGCGGCGGCGTTCCTCGGCCACCTGCTGCTGCAGGGCTTCGATCCGGTTTTGCAGGTTCTGCACCTGCGGGCTGTTGGGCCGCGCGAAGGTCAGCAAGGCCTGCAATTCGCTGCGCGTCTGGGCCAGTGCGGCGTCCAGGCGGCCGATCGTGTCCACCGCGATGGCGGCGCTGCGCGTGGGGTCCAGCGCGCGCTCACGTTCGCGGAATTCCGAGATCGCGGTGGTGGCGGTGCTGACCCTGGCTTCGGCGCGCCCCACCTCGGCCCGCGCGCTGCGGATGGTGTCTTCCATGATGCGTGCGTTCAGGCGGTTGACCAGCTCCTCCGACATGGCGAGCAGGGCGCGGTTGACCGCCAGGCTGTCCTCCGGGCGGAAGCTGCGCACGGTCAGCGTCGTGATGCCCGTGGTGGCGTCGATCAGCGCGCTGACCATGCCGCGGTAATAATCCAGCAGGCGTTCGGCCGAGGGTTCGCTGAACCAATGGCGCGCCCACCAGTCGGCCTCCGGCCGGCGGAAGATCTCGACCAGCGGCAGCCGCGTGCGCAGGCCCGACACCGCGTCATGCGACAGCAGGTAATCGCGCACCGCCATCGCGTCCTCGTTGGCGGAGCGGAAGCCCGCATTGTTCAGCGCCTCCGACAGCATGGACACCGATCCGGGTTGCCGCGACTTCACCGTGAAGCGGCTTTCGGAGACATATTGCGGCGCCGCGATCAGCCCGAAATACACCGCGGCCAGCAGCGTGGGCAGCAGTACCAGCCACGAGAAGGGGTGGCGGGTGAAGATGCCGCGGATGCGCTGCAGCAGTGTGGTCGGCGCGATCGCGCCGGCCGAACGGAAGCCGCCCAGAACCAGCCTGCCTTCCGGGCCGCGCTCGGCCGGGACGGACCGGTCAAAGGGCGTGGTAGGCGGCGATAGCCTGGTCCAGATCTTCATGGAAGGTCAGTTTCCCTTCATGCAGGATGGCGGCCGAATTGCAGAATGCACGCAACAATTGGTCGGAATGTGACACCAGCAACAGGGCACTGCGCTTGCGCCTTTCTTCCAGTGCGGCGACGCAGCGGGCGGTGAACCGGGCGTCGCCGGCGGCGATGGCTTCGTCGATCAGGTAGAAGTCGAAGTCAATGGCCATCGACAGCCCGAAGGCCAGACGGCCCTGCATGCCGGTCGAATAGGTGTAGACGGGCATGCGGAAATGCTCGCCCAGCTCGGCGAATTCCTCGACGAAGCTCTCCACCATGCCGGGGGATTTGCCATAGAGCCGGGCCAGGAAACGGCAGTTGTCCGCGCCGGTGATCGAGGGGTGCACGGCACCGCCGAAGCCCAGTGGCCAGGACACGGACATGTCACGGCGGATTTCGCCGCGCGTGGGTGTCTCCAGCCCGCTCACCAGGCGGATCAGGGTGGATTTGCCGGCCCCGTTGCGGCCCAGGATGCCGATGGCGTCGCCCTGCTGGAACCGCGCGGAAATGCCGCGCAGCACGAAGCGTTCGCGCCCGTTGGTGTCATAGGCCTTCCAGACGTCGCGCAATTCCAGCATGGCATCAATGCGATGTGGCCAGGCGGCCCCTGACCGCCCGCATGGCCAGCATGCCCAGCACATTCACGACGGCCGTGGCGGCGAGCATGTAGCCCAGATCCCAGTGATACGGCACCACCGGGCCGAACTGCCCGTCGCGGATGAATTCGAACATGTGGATGGTGGGATTGAGCAGCGCATAGGCCTGCAGCTCGGTCGGCAGCCACCAGACCATGATGAAGGCGCCGGTGAAGGGGATCATGAGATAGGTGAACGGGTGGACCAGGCGCTCCACATTCTCGGCGCCCCAGATGGTGGCGGCCAGGATCAGCATCGCGAAGCCGTGGCAGAAGGCGGCCATGATGGCGACGCCGACCACGATCTTCAGCGGGTCGTGCGGGAATTCGCCGCCCAGCACGGTCAGCACGCCGATCATGATGAAGATGGCGATGGTCACCGTCGCGCAGTCCAGCACGTGCCGCGCCAGCATGACATCGGTGTAGGAGACCTGGCGGTGGTAAAACAGCGGCAGGTTGGCCATGACCGTGGTCGAGGCCCGGTTCAGAATGGCCCGGAACAGATAATAGGGCGTGTAGCCGACGATATAGAACGCCGCGACATCCATGCCGCCCGGCAGGTCATGACCCGAGACGTAGTGCAGCAGCGCAATGCTGCCGCCCAGGATCATCGGTTCCAGGAACACCCAGAGATAGCCCAGGTGGTGCCGGCCGAAACGCGTGTGCAGCTCGCGCAGCATGATCGCCGTCAGCACGCGGGACTGCACCCGGCCGCCCTCGACGATCTGCCGCACGCCGCTGATCATGACCAGCCTATCTGCCGCCGCGCAGCAGTGGCGGGGTCAGGCGCATGCCCGCCTCGGGGTCGGCGCAGACCAGCTGCGCGCGTTCGCCGCCGCCCGCGCCCAGCACCAGTTCGCGGCATTCCCGGCCGCTGGCGGAATGGTAGACCCGCACCACACGGGCCGGCTGGGCGATGCCGTTGACGTTGACGCTGCCGCTGCCGCCGGCCGGGGTGGCCAGCGCGAAGGCCGCGATCGGGTCGGTCGGCGCCACCGGGGCGGCCAGCACGGCACCGGCCGGCGGCGGCACCGCCGGCGAGGACAGCGCCGAGAACATGGCCGAGCCGGGGATCGAACTGCCGCAACCGGCCAGCAGCAGCGGTGCCAGCAGCGCGGCGGGGCGTAACATCTGGAACCTCAAACGGGCCTCCGGCACAGAAGCGCCATACCAGCCAGGCGGCGCCCCGCTGGTATAGCCGTCGGCGGATATATAGAACGTTGCGGTGGAAAAGACGATATGAGCCCGCGCGCGTTGTGGATCCCGCCGCCCCTGTGGCGCGCCATGCCGCATCTGCCGGCCTTCTTTCCCGATTTCGCGGTGGCCGCCGAGGGTGCTGCCTGCCCGCCTGGCGCCCTGGTCGCCGGCGAGGGCGCCGCCGCCTTCGACGAAGGCCCCTGGGCGGCGCCCGGCTTCCACGATGTGCGGCGCGCGGTGGGGCTGGTGGTGCCGGGCCTGCCCGCGCCGGCGCAGCGCGATGACCCGCGGCTGGATGCCGCCCAGCGTGCCGCCCTGTCGCATTCGCGCTTTGCCGATCCGTTCCGCGCCAGGCCGGCGGGTCTGGCCGAGGCGCTGGACACCCTGGAATTGTGGCGCGCGACCGAGGCCGAGAACCGCCGCATCGGCGCCTTCCTGCACATGCAGCGCTGGAAGCGTGCCGCCATCGCGCGCGCCTTCGGCCACAGCATGGGCCATGCCCGCTTCGCCGAGACGCCCGCGCAGGCCTTGGCGCAGCAGGACGGCGCCGTGCTGGCCTGGGCCGCGCGGCTGCGGCCGGAGACCGAGGCGGCCGCCAGCATGCCCGTATGGCGGGTGGAGGACGGGTTCATCCGGTCGATCGGGCTGGGGGTGAACTTCGCCCCTGCCGCCTCGCTGGCGGTGGATCCGATCGGCATGCATTACGACGCGACGCGGCCCTCGCGGCTGGAGACGCTGCTGCGGGAGACGGAGTTCCCCCCGGCGCTGCTGGCCCGCGCGGCGGCGTTGCGGGCCGAGATCGCGCGGCGCAACATCACCAAGTACAACGTGGCCGGCGCCGCGCCGCCGCTGCCGCCCACGCCCGGCCGGCCGCGCATCCTGGTGGTGGGCCAGGTGGAGGATGATGCCTCGATCCTGCGCGGCGGGGGGCGGGTGCGCACCAATCTGGGCCTGTTGCGGGCGGTGCGCGCGGCGGTGCCGGACGCATTCATCATCTGGAAGCCGCATCCGGATGTGCAGACCGGCTATCGGCGTGGCTATCTGCCGGGCCGCGATGCGGCGCGTGTGGCGGACCTGGTGCTGCCGCAGGGTGATATCCGGCCGCTTTTCGCGCAGGTGGATGCGCTGCACACCATGACCAGCCTGGCCGGGTTCGAGGCGCTGCTGCGCGGCCTGCCTGTCATCTGCTGGGGCCGCCCCTTCTATGCCGGCTGGGGCCTGACCACCGATATGGAGGCGTGCGAGCGCCGGGCCCGTCGCCTGACGCTGGACGAACTGGTGGCCGGCTGTCTGATCCTGTACCCGCGCTACCAGGACCCGCTGACCGGCCTGCCCTGTGCGCCGGAACTGCTGCTGGAGCGCCTGTCCGACCCCGGGCTTTGGCCGCCTTTGCCGCCCGCGCGGCGCGGCTATGTGCTGTGGTGGAAGGCGCAGGGGCGGCTGTTGCGCTGGTTGCGACATTGGAGGGTGATCGGCCGATGAATATCGTGATCACGGGGGCTTCGCGCGGGTTGGGCGCGGCGCTGGCCCGCCATTGGGCGGCGCCGGGGGTGGATCTGGCCCTGATCGGGCGCGACGAGGCCGCCTTGCAGGCGGTGGCGCGGGATTGCGCGGCGCGCGGCGCCAGCACGCGGCTTGCGCTGCTGGATGTGCGCGACGCGTCGGCGATGGCCGCGCAACTGCTGGCCTGGGATGATGCGCGGCCCGTGGGCCTGGTGGTGGCCAATGCCGGTGTGACCGCCGGCACCCGGCCCGATGGCGCCTTCGAGGGGGCCGAGGCCGCCGCGCGCGTGCTGGCGGTGAACCTGCAGGGTGCGTTGAATCTGGTCGAGCCGCTGTTGCCGCGATTGGCGGCGCGGCGGGCGGGACGGGTGGTGCTGATCGCCTCGGTGGCGGCGTTTCGTGGGCTGCCTGACAGTCCGGCCTATTGTGCCTCCAAGGCGGGGTTGTGGGGGTATGGGGAAAGTCTGCGTGCGCTGCTGGGCCCGCGCGGGGTGGGCGTGACCAATGTGGCGCCAGGTTTCTTCGAGAGCGCAATGAGCGACAAGTTCGTCGCGCCGCAGCCCTTCAAGCTGAGTGCGGAGGCCGTTGCAGCGCGGGTGGCGCGGGCGGTGGCGCTTGGGCATGGGCGCTGCGTGGTGCCGCGGCGGATGGGCTATGCGCTGCGTGCGTTGGAGTTGCTGCCGCCCTGGCTGGTGGATCGGGCGGTGCGGCTGTTTCGATTCAGTGTGGCGGATGGAGGGTGAGGGGATTGCCGGGGTGGGCGTGTTGTGTCAGATACGCGGCACGGAGCGGGCGGGCGTAGCT
>DBBA01000057.1:0-3354 GCA_002291955.1 Rhodobacteraceae bacterium UBA996
TGCCCGCCCGCCCGGCGGTGCGCTTCCTTGACCGCGCCACCCCCCCGCACATCGCCACGCTGATCCTGATTGCCGGGCTGTCGGCGGCGTCCATGAACATCATGCTGCCGTCGCTGCCCGCGATGACGGCCTACTTCGACACCGACTATGCGCTGATGCAGCTGTCGGTGGCGATCTACCTCAGCGTGAACGCAGTGCTGCAGATCGTCGTGGGGCCGCTGTCGGACCGCTATGGTCGGCGCCCGGTGATCCTGGGCGGGTGCATCATCTTCCTGGTCGCCACGGTGGGCTGCCTGCTGGCGCCCACGGTCGAGGTGTTCCTGGCGTTCCGGATGCTGCAGGCGGTGATCGTGACCGGCATGGTGCTGGGCCGGGCGGTGGTGCGCGACATGGTTCCGCAGGATCAGGCGGCCAGCATGATCGGCTGGGTGACGATGGGCATGACACTGGTGCCGATGGTGTCGCCCGCGCTGGGGGGGCTGCTCGACGATGCGTTCGGCTGGCATTCTGTGTTCGTGCTGCTGTTCCTGAGCGGCCTGGGCGTGACATGGCTTGTCTGGCGCGACCTGGGCGAGACGGCGGCCCGGTCGGACGCCACCCTGATGGCGCAGGTGCGGCAATACCCGCAGCTCCTGACCGCGCGGCGGTTCTGGGGCTATTGCCTGGCGTCCGCCTTTGCGTCGGGGGCGTTCTTTGCCTATCTGGGCGGGGCGCCCTTTGTCGGATCGGTGGTGTTCGGCCTGTCGCCGTCCACGCTGGGGCTGGTCTTCGGCGCGCCTGCGGTGGGCTATCTGTTCGGCAACTACCTGTCGGCGCGATATGCCACGCGGGTGGGGATCAACCCGCTGATCCTGGCGGGGTGTCTGGTCACGCTGGGCGGGCTGTCAGTGCAGCTTGGCCTGTTTCTGGCGGGGTTCGGCAATGTCTGGGTGTTCTTCGCCTTCATGACCTTCGTGGGCTTCGGCAACGGGCTGGTGATGCCCAACGCCACCGCGGGGATGCTGTCGGTGCGGCCGCATCTGGCGGGCACCGCGTCGGGCCTGGGCGGGGCGATCATGATCGGCGGAGGGGCGGCGCTGTCGGCGCTGGCGGGGTTCCTGCTGACAACGGAACGGGGTGCCCTGCCGCTGATCTGGATCATGGTGGCGACGTCCGCCTGCGGGATGGTGGCGATCCTGTATGTCCTGCGGCGGGAACGGCAGCTGGCGCGCGGCTGACCGCTTGCCCTGCGGCCTTTGCAAAGCCTAAGGTTCGGCATTGCAAAGAGGCCGGACATGCCCACCCAGAAACTGTATGCAGGCGCCAAGCTGCGCGAGACGCGGACCCGCCTGGGCCTGACCCAGCGCGCCTTCGCGGAACGGCTCGGCGTGTCCCTGCCCTACCTCAACCAGATGGAGAACAACGCGCGCCCCCTGTCGGCGGCCGTGGTGCTGGGGCTCGCGCGCGAATTCGGGCTGGACGTCACCGAACTGTCGGCGGGCGATGCCGACCGGCTGGTGTCGGACCTGGCCGAGGCGCTGGCCGACCCGGTCCTGCGCGGGGCCCCCGTCACGGCCGACCTGCGGCTGGTGGCGGCAAACGCGCCGGGGCTGGCGCGGGCCGTGCTGGACCTGCACCGCGCCTATCGGCAGGCGACCGAACGGCTGGCGGCGCTCGACGAGGCGCTGGGGCGGCAGGGCGCGGACGCGCGCCCGAGCCCGTGGGAGGAGGTCCGCGACTTCTTCCACTACTGCAACAACTACATCGATGCGGTGGACCGCGCGGCCGAACGCATGGCGACCCTCGCCCCGGGGGGCGATGCGGCGGCGGCGGCGGAAGCCGCGCTGGATGCGGGCGGTGCGACGCTGGCGCTGTCCGATGACCTGGCCCTGCGGTCCTGGGATGCAGGCGCGCGCCGACTGACCCTGTCGGCCCGCGCGCCGTCGTCGACCCGGCGGTTCCAGCTTCTGCACCACCACGCGCTGACCGTGCAGGCCCCGCTGATCGACGCGACGCTGGACCTGGCGCGCTTCTCGACCCCCGAGGCGCGCGAGATCGCGCGGGCGGGCATGGCGAACTATTTCGCCGGGGCGGCGCTTCTGCCCTATGCCCGGTTCCAGGACGCGGCCGAAGCGACGGGCCATGACCTCGAACGCCTGGCCGACCTGTTCGGCGCGTCGATCGAGCAGGTGGCGCACCGGCTGTCCACGTTGCAAAGGCCCGGCGCCAAGGGCATCCCGTTCTTCTTTGTCCGGGTGGATCAGGCCGGAACGATCACCAAGCGCCATTCGGCCGCGCGGTTGCAGTTCGCCCGCTTCGGCGGGGCGTGCCCGCTGTGGAACGTCCACCGCGCGTTCGAGACGCCGGGCCGGTTCCTGCGGCAACTGGCGGAAACGCCCGACGGGGTGCGGTATTTCTGCCTGGCCCGCGACGTGACGAAGCCCGCGGGGTCGTTCGATGCGCCGGTGCGGCGATTCGCCATCGGTCTGGGGTGCGAGATCGCCCATGCCGACCGGCTGGTCTATGCCCGCGGGTTGCCGCTGGCCGACCCCGCGGCGTTCGAGCCCATCGGGATCTCCTGCCGCATCTGCCAGCGCCCCGACTGCCACCAGCGCAGCGTGCCGCCGCTGGAAAGCCGCCTGACGGTGGACCACGCGCGGCGGGGCGTCTTGCCCTATCGCGTGGCGGGGGGCTGAGAAACGGCACGTTTCGTGGCCGGAAACGCTTTGAATGGGCTGAACGGGGTGGCAATTGGTTAACGCCATGATAGCGTTTCCGCGAACACTCCGGAGGCTGTCGCATGAATCGTTTCGCTGCTGCACTTGTCGCCACCTGCCTGGCCGGTCCGTCGGTGGCCGCGACCTATGACAGTGTGGCGCTGTTCAGCGCGGACCCGTTGGCCGCGGGCGCGGTGACGAACGGGTTCGAGACGGCGACGCTTGCCGGGGATACCATCAGCTTTGCCGCGGGCACGATCACCTGTTTGCCGGCCGCGGCCGGGACCTTCTGCCCGCGAACCACGCCGGGCGGGACCGGGAACGACCCGTTCTTCGGGCTGAACCTGACTGGACCTACCGGGCAGCAGATCGAGGACGCGACGCTGAGCGGGGTGAACGCCCCGTATTTCTCGACCCCCGACGGGGTGCGGTTCACGTTCGACTCTGCCGTCACGGCCTTTGGTGTCTTCATCGGTGGCCTGGGTGATTTCGGTACCGGCACGACGCTTTCGGGCAGCCTGTCCACGGGCGAGACCTTCACGGTCATCGCGAACTTCGCGGTCCCTCCGGACTTCGATCCGACGAACGTCTTCACCGGGAACACCCGCTTCTTCGGGATCACCAGCGCCACGCCCTTCACGACGCTGACCTTCACCAC
>DBBA01000057.1:3760-11599 GCA_002291955.1 Rhodobacteraceae bacterium UBA996
GGCGGCGGCGAGGACCCGTCGGTGGTGCCGCTGCCCGCCTCGGCGCTGCTGCTTCTGGCCGGGATCGGCGGGCTGGCCGCGGTGCGTCGTCGCCGCGGGACCTGACCTAGCGCCCCCGCGCCAGCCGCGCGGCAAGCCGCGCGTGGGCGGACACGCCCGCCGCGTCGAACGCGATGTCGCGCAGCATCTGCCCGGTGGCGTGGTTCGCCGCATGCAGGCGGCGTTCCGTCAGACCGCCGTCGAACAGGCCGCGCAGGCGCTGGCGTTCGTCGGGGGACAGCGCCAGCACCTCGGGCCGCGTCCCTTCGATGCCCTCGACCTGCAGGCTGACCAGCGTGAGGGGCGGGATGCGGGCAAGTTCGGACTGTTCCACTACCAGGTGCAGGCGCCCCGCGCGCATCTCGCGCCCGGCCGCGATGTCGCGCAGGATCGCGGTCGCGCGGTGGGCCAGAAGGTCGAGCGTGCGGTCGGCCTCGGCCAGGTCGATGGCCCGGGGCGGGCGGCGCAGCAGGCGCATCTCGACCACCCAGATGACCAGGAACATCGCAAGCGGCGCCTGCGCGATGGCGATGGCGCTGTCGCGCCAGACGAACGCCGCGACGACGAAGGGCGACAGTGCGGCGAGGTAGCGGACGGCCTCGACCTCGGCGATGACACGCAGCCACAGGCGGGCCCCCGCCCCGCGCCGGGGCCACAGCGTGGTGCGCCCGAGGAAGCGGCGCGGGACCACGCGCGTCTCGAGCGCGGCGGGGTTCCAGACGGTCGCAGGTGAGACGACGAACATGGCCGGGACGTAGCGCGAGAGGCGCGCCGCGGCGAGGCCTGCGGTGAAGGCGGGACCGGATCAGCACTGGGGACCGTGGGCCCGCACCCGGCATGAATGTCGAACGCCAGCGGGCAAGAGCCATCGCGGGCGCGTCACATTGATGCATGTCAATGTCTGCATGCAATGCCATACAATATCGGTTATGACTGTTTAAAAGGCGATTCGAGGTCGTGCGGTCAACCCGGACGGCGCTTAGGGAGGGGGCGATGGAGAACAGGAACAGCGGTGGCGTCGGGCGCCGGGGCCTTCTGGGGTTGGCGCTGGGCAGTGCGGCGCTGGCTGCCGTCGGCGTGCCCCGGGCGCGGGCGCAGGCGGTGCGCACGCAGGCACGGATCGTCATCATCGGCGCCGGGGCGGCGGGCACGGCGCTGGCGAACCGCTTGGTGGAGCGGCTGGACGGCGCCAGGATCACGCTGCTCGATCCCCGGGCCGAGCACTGGTACCAGCCGGGCCTGAGCCTGGTGGCCGCGGGGCTGAAGCCTGCGTCCTATACCGTGTCGCAGACCGCCGACTGGCTGCCCGCGGGCGTGACGCTGCTGGCCGAGGCCGCGGCGGCGATCGACCCGGTGGCGAAGTCGGTCAGCACCACGGGCGGCACGCGGCTGGACTATGATTTCCTCGTCGTGGCGCCGGGTCTGGTGCTGGACCACGCCGCCATCGAGGGGTTCGATCTGGCGATGGTCGGGCAGAACGGGATCGGCGCGCTCTATGCGGGGCCCGAGTATGCCGCCCGGACCTGGGCCGCGGTGCAGGCGTTCACCGAAACCGGCGGCACGGGCGTGTTCACCCGCCCCGCGACCGAGATGAAATGCGCGGGCGCGCCCCTGAAGCACACCTTCCTGGTCGAGGACATCGCCACGCGGACGGCGGGCGCAGGCAAGCACGCGATGCACTACTTTGCTCCGCAAGGCGCGCTGTTCGGCGTGCCCATCGTGGCCGAGAAGGTGCGGATGCTGTTCGGAAGCCGCGGCATCGCCACCCATATGGGGCACGACCTGCGGGCGGTGGACGCGTCGCGCAGGGTGGCGACCTTCGTGCAGACCACGAAGGACCCCGCCGGGGTCGAGACGAAGACCGACGTGCAGGTGGACTATGACTACCTGCACGTCATTCCACCTCAGCGCGCGCCGGACGTGATCCGGCAGTCGGGCCTGTCCTGGGCGGACAAGTGGACGGACCAGGGCTGGGTCGAGGCCGACCAGAAGACCTTGCGCCACCTGCGCTTCCCCGAGGTCTTCGCGCTGGGTGACGTGGCGGGCGTGCCCAAGGGCAAGACCGCGGCATCGGTGAAATGGCAGGTGCCGGTGGTCGAGGATCACCTGGTCGCGGCGATCGAGGGGCGCGAGGGGACCGAAGCCTATGACGGCTACACGTCCTGCCCGCTGATCACCCGGGTGGGCCGCGCGATGCTGGTCGAGTTCGACTACAACAACAACCTGGTCTCCAGCTTCCCGGGCGTGATCGCCCCGCTGGAAGAGCTCTGGATCAGTTGGCTGATGAAGGAGGTGGCGCTGAAGGCCACCTACAACGCGATGCTGCGCGGGTTGGCCTGAGGGAGGATGCCATGAAGGACCTGACGGTCGGAACCCTGATCGCGGTGTTCGAGGAGATGTTCGGCCGCGGCCTGTTCTGGGCCATGGCGGGTGCCGCGGCCGTGGTGACGGCGCTGTACTTGTATGTGCTGGTGCGCGACCATTCCGTCAGCTGGCGGAAGTTCCTGGTGGCGCAACTGGCGATGCCGGTGGGGGCGGTGCTGGCAGTGCTGTTCGTCTGGGCGGTCACGAGTTCCGGCCTGCGCGATGTGGGTGGGCCGGTGGACCTGCTGACGCTTCTGGGCGTGGCCGCTGCGGGCGCGGTGGGGGCGGCGATCCTGGTCTATACGGTGCAGTCGCTGGTCTGGCCGCCCACGCGCGATCCGTCGCGCGAGCGGGGCTGAGCGGCGGCCCGCCCCCCCGGGGGGCGGTTTGTGCACATGTGCACAAACAGACAAGCCATTGATGCGGATAGGAAAGACCTGTGCACGTCAACCTTTCGTCAAGGAGGATGGACACAAGGTTTGCGATCCGCGCGGTAATGTTGCGCAGGTGGACGGAAACGGGCTGACCGGTGTCCCCGCGGTCCCCGCCCGATGGTCCCCATGGGGACCCCGTGGGGGCCGACCTCGCGACCTTTCCCCCATCCCCTCTCCCGGGGAAGAGGGGAGGCGCACCGGTCAGCGGTCGCGCGCCCGGCGGCGGAGGGGCGGGGAGGGCGCGAGGCCCTCGGTCAGGACCACCGTCATCGGGTGGTCGGGGGCCGCGGCCCCGTGCCGGGCGAGGAGTGCGGCGATGGCGATGCGGGGGTCGCTGTCGGGGGGCTGCTTCAGCGCCCAGTCGAGGAAGATCGACCGGCATTCGGCCGGACCGATGCCGTCGATGCGGTAGGCCTCGGCGATCAGGCCGCCGGGATCGAGGCGCGCGTCGGTCAGGTCGCCACCTGCCGCCGGGCCGGTGGCCAGCGGCGCGTCGTCGCGCGGGGGAAGCGGGTCGGTCATGGGCACCCTTTCGACAGACATCGCGACCTAGGCCGCCCCGGGGCCCGGGGCAAGGCGCCGGTCGGCGACCGCCGCGGCCGCCGCGGACAGGCGCGCGGTTTCGGCCATGAGCGCGGGCGCATCCGGCGCCCCCGTTTCGCGCATCAGAAACGCCGTCGCCCCCTGCCCCACGGTCGCCGGGTCGAGCGGACCGTCGGTCAGAAGCCGCGTCGCCGCCTGCAGCTTCCAGAACAGCGCCTGGGCCGCGGACAGGGTCGCGGCATCGTCCGGCCGCAGCCAGCCCGCCGTGACCCCGGCCGCAAGCTGGGCGGCGGGATCGGTCGCCGGGCTGCCCGCCAGAAGCGCGCCCGTCTGCGCCACAAGGTCGATGTCCAGAAGGCGGCCCGGCCCGCGGCGGGCGTCCAGCGGCCCCTCGGGCGCGCGGGCGGCCGCAAGGCGCGCGCGCATGTCGGCCACGTCGGCCCGCACCCGTGCCGGGTCGCGCGCCCCCGCGATCAGGTCGGCGCGGAAGGCCGCAAGATCCGCGGCCACGCCCGGGTCACCGGCCAGCACCCGGGCGCGGGTCAGGGCCAGATGCTCCCACGTCCAGGCCTCCCCTCGCTGGTAGTCGCGGAAGGCGTCGAGCGAGGTTGCCACGGGCCCTTGCCGCCCGGACGGGCGCAGGCGCATGTCCACGGCGTAAAGCTGCCCCGCCGCCATCGGGGCCGACAGCGCGGTGACCAGCGCCTGCGTCACGCGGGCATACCAGCCGCGGGCGGCCAGCGGGCGGGGACCGGCCGACATCTCCTGCCCCGCGGCATCGTAGATGACGATCAGGTCAAGGTCGGACCCCGCCGACAGCCGCCGCGCGCCAAGCGATCCCATCCCGAGGACCGCCGCCCCCCGCCCGGGTGGCGGGCCGTGCCGGAGGGCGAACTGGTCCACCACGACCGGCCAGAGCGCGGCCACGCAGGCACAGGCAAGGTCGGCGTACTGGTGTCCCGCCTCCTCCGCGCCGATCAGGCCGCGCAGGTGGTGCACGCCGATGCGGAAATGCACCTCGCGCGTCCAGCGGCGGGCGGCGTCGAGCTTGCGTTCATAGTCGGGGGCCGCGTCCAGCACGCGGGTCAGGTCATCGGTCAGCCGCGCCTCGCCCGGCCAGGCGGCGAAGAACCCGCCGCCGATCACCGCATCGAGGACGGCCGCGTTGCGGCCGAGGTAGCGGGCCAGGCGCGGCGAGGTGGCCGCGATGCCCACGATCAGGTCGATCAGCGCGGGGTTGGCGTCGAACAGCGCGAACAGCTGCACCCCCGCGGGCAGGCCGCGCAGGAATTCGTCGAGGTGGATCAGCGCCTCGAACGGGTCGGCGGCGCGCGACAGGCGGCGCAGGAATTCGGGACGGATGCGGCGGAACAGGGCCTGGGCCCGGTCGGACCGCAGCGCGGGATAGGTCGGCCAGCGGGCGAGGATCCCCTCCATCTCGGGGGTCAGGTCGAAGGCGGGGGGCGCGGCGGACGGCTGGCCGGGCGCAAAGAAGCCCTCGGTCAGCTCGTGCACCCGGGCCAGGCGGTCGCGCAGGTCGCGCCGCAGGGCGCCGTCGTCCATGTCCATGAAGGCGGCGAGCCGGGCAAAGCCGTCGTCGGTCGCGGGCAGGTCGTGGGTCTGGGCGTCCGCGATCATCTGCAGGCGATGCTCGACCGTGCGGTGGGCGCAGTAGTCGTCGGTGAGCTGGTCGGCGATGTCCTGCGGGACCCAGCCCGCGGCGGCAAGGCGGGCAAGACCGTCCACCGTGCCGCGGACGCGCAGGGACGGGTCGCGGCCACCGGCGATGAGCTGGCGGGTCTGGGTGAAGAACTCGATCTCGCGGATGCCGCCTGCGCCGAGCTTCATGTTGTGGCCGGGCAGCGACAGGCCGTGCAGGCGCTTGGCGACGCGGATGCGCAGGCGCATGTCGTGGGCGTCCTGGATGGCGGCGAAATCCAGGTGCTTGCGCCAGACGAAGGGGGTGAGGGTGCGCAGGAACGCCTCGCCGGTGGCGGTGTCGCCGCCGCAGGGGCGGGCCTTGATATAGGCCGCGCGTTCCCAGGTGCGGCCGAGGCTTTCGTAGTAGCTTTCGGCGGCGTCCACCGACATGGCGACCGGGGTGACGGCGGCATCGGGGCGCAGGCGCAGGTCGGTGCGGAAGACGTAGCCGTCGGCGGTGGGTTCGGACAGCGTGGCGGTCAGGCGGCGGGTGGCGCGGATCAGGGCGGCGCGGGCGTCGTCGAAGTGCGCCGCGTGGCGGGCGCCGTCGAACAGCACGATCAGGTCGATGTCGGAGGAGTAGTTGAGCTCGTGCGCCCCGGTCTTGCCCATGGCCAGCGCGACCAGCCCTCCGGCGGCGGGGTCGTCGGGGGCGACACCGGGCAGCCGTCCGCGCGCGGCTTCGGTCGCGACATGGGTGCGCAGGGCAAGGTCGACGGCCAGGTCGGCCGTGCGGGTGAGGGCCGCGGTCGTCCGGTCGAGGGACCAGACACCGCCGAGGTCCATGAGCGCGATCCAGAGCGCCGCGCGGCGCTTGAGCAGGCGCAGCCCTGCGTCGAGCGCATCGGGCGGCAGGGCGAAGGCGTCGGCCAGAAGCTGCGGGATGACGGTGTCGGGGTCGGCGTCGAGCGCGCCGGTCAGCCAGTCGGCTTCGCGCAGGATCAGGCCGTGCAGGTAGGGGCTGCAGGCGGCCGTACCCTCGATCAGGTCGCCGAGCGGCGTGGCCGAGGGGGCGACGCGGCCCGCGACGTCGGCCGCGCGCGGGCGGTCGAAGGGGCGCGGAGCGCGGGTGAGGCGGGAGTGCAGGGTGCCGGACACGGACGCCGTTGTGGGCGGGGTCGCGCGCGGGGTCAACCGGGGTTGCGGTGCGCGCGGGCGGGTGGTTCTTGTCGCGCCAGCAGGGAGGGGACGATGGCATCCAGTCTGGAACGGGTGGAAGCGGCGCTGGCGGCCTCGGGCGTGGATGTGCGCGTGGTCGAGATGCCGGGCACGACGCGGACCGCGCAGGATGCGGCGCGCGAGGCGGGCTGTGGCGTGGACCAGATCGTGAAGTCGATCGTGTTCCGGGGCGAGGGGTCGGGCCATGCCCTGCTGTTCCTGACGGCGGGGGGCAACCGGGTGGATGCGGGGCTGGCCGCCACGCTGGCGGGGGAACCTGTGGGCAAGGCGGATGCGAGCCTCATCCGCGCCGAGACGGGCTTTGCCATCGGTGGCGTGTCCCCGGTGGGGCATCTGCGGCCGGTGCGGACCTGGATGGACCCGCGCCTGATGGCGTTCGACGTGGTCTGGGCCGCGGCCGGCACGCCCCGGCATGTGTTCGCCATCGCGCCCGGCGATCTGGTGCGGATCAGCGGGGCGGTGGTTGCGCCGTTCTGCGGGTGAGGGGAGGAGGGGGTCTTGCGGGACAGGGCATCCTTCCTGTGACGGACCGTCAGGGCAGCGGTGTGCACCTGCCCCGGACCATGGACGGGCCGCGACCGGGCCCAGGCACGGGCGCAGACGGCAAGGCGCGGCCGCCTTGCGTCAGGGCGCCGGTCCCGGCGCGCGGGGCCGCGTTCACGAGTTCGCAAGGGGCGTCCTTGGCGGCTTGACCGGGCACGGGTGCCTTGTACCGGCTGCCGCCTGGGGAGGATCCCGCAGCCTTGCGTTCGAAGCACCTGCGCGTGACCTGACAGCCGCAGAGACCACGAACACCGTCCCCGCGGGGACGCGACCGCGCCATCCGGGCCGCGTCGCGGCGTGCTGTCACCATCACGGGAGCCCACCGGACCGTCGCAGGGCCAGACCGGACATGACGCGCCTGCGCGACCGGCGGGGTTCACCCCTCCACCATCCAAGGTATCGAGACCACGACCATGACCATCCGTACGAAACGCCCGCCCCTGCTGCCGGTCCTGACCGGCCTTGTCGCGGCCGCGGCTGCCCTGTCGCTGTGGGGCGCCCCGACGGTGTCGGCCCAGGGCCAGACCGCGCGCTACCTGCCCGAGTACGCGGCGAACGGCGACCTGCTGCTGCCGAAGAACTTCAACGAATGGATCTACCTGGGCTCGCCCCTGACGCCCGACGGGCTGAACGGCGGCGCGGCGGGGTTCCCCGAGTTCCACAACGTCTACATCGAGCCGGGATCGTATCGTATCTACAAGGAAACCGGCGCGTTTCCGGAAGGGACGATCCTGTTCAAGGAGCTGCAGCGCGTCATGGCCCCGGAGTATCCCGACGGGTCGCGCGACGAGCCGTCGGGGCGCGGCTTCTTTCCGGGGGCGCT
The DNA here is from genome assembly GCA_002291955.1 of Rhodobacteraceae bacterium UBA996. Taxonomy (GTDB): domain Bacteria; phylum Pseudomonadota; class Alphaproteobacteria; order Rhodobacterales; family Rhodobacteraceae; genus UBA996. The sequence continues at coordinate 11,387 of DBBA01000057.1, forward strand.
GAACGGGGCGGACGTGTCGGTGAAGGACAGCGTGCGCTATGCCGAGACCGGGGGCTGGGGCTTTTTCAACTTCAACCACGGTGAGCCGAAGCTGACCCAGGCGCCGGTCCGGTCGAACGCGGAATGCGCCGGGTGCCATACGGCGAATGCCGATACGGACATGGTGTTCACCCGGTTCTACCGGCTCCTGGATCGCTAGGCTGTGTTGACAAA
>DBBA01000221.1 GCA_002291955.1 Rhodobacteraceae bacterium UBA996
ATCGTTCAGCGCCGAACGCCCGTGGACCATGTCCACGGGCCGGCATGCAGGCGGCGGGGGGCAGACAGCCCCCCGTGCGGCCTAGCCGCCCGCGACCCCCGCCTCGGCGAATGTCGCCATGCCGGACTGGCAGACCAGCGCGCCGCGCACGACCTGCAGCGCCAGCGCCGCGCCCGACCCCTCGCCCAGCCGCATCCCCAGCGACAGGAGCGGCTCCATCTCCAGCGCCGCCAGGAGCCGCGCGTGGCCGGGTTCGGCCGAGACATGGCCCGCGATGCAGTGATCGAGCGCGCCCGGCACCGCGCGGGCCAGCACGGCGGCCGCGGCGGTGCAGATGAACCCGTCCAGCACCACCGGGATCCGCAGCACCCGCGCCCGCGCGATCGCCCCGGCCATCGCCGCAATCTCGCGCCCGCCGAGTGCCGTCAGGATCGCCAGCGCATCGCCCTGCCCGTGGCGGGCCACGCCCGCCGCCACGACATCGCGCTTGCGCGTCAGCCCTGCGTCATCGACCCCCGTGCCGCGCCCCACCCAGTCGTCGGCCGTTCCCCCAAACAGCGCCAGCGCCAGCGCCGCGGCGGAGGTCGTGTTGCCGATCCCCATCTCGCCCACCACCAGGGCGTCCGCATCCGTCCGCACCGCGTCCCAGCCCGCCGACAGCGCCGCCGCCGCCTCGGGTCCGGTCATCGCGGGGCCATCGGTGAAGTCCGCGGTCGGGCGGTCAAGCTCCAGCGCCACGACCTCGACCGCGGCCCCCGCCAGCCCGGCAATCTGGTTGATCGCCGCCCCGCCGGCGCGGAAATTCGCCACCATCTGCGCCGTCACCGCGCTGGGGAATGCCGACACGCCGCGCGCCGCGACCCCGTGGTTGCCCGCGAACACCACCACCTGCGGACGGTCGATCCGCGGGCGGTCCGTCCCGTGCCACCCGGCCACCCATTCCGCCAGCGCCTCCAGCCGCCCCAGCGCGCCCGGCGGCTTCGTCAGTTGCCCGTTCCGGGCGGCCGCAGCCACGCGGGCCGCGGCATCGGTGGCGGGCAGGGCGGTCAGCGCCCCGCGAAAGGCGTCCAGGTCGGCAAAGGTCATCGGGCCCTCGTTGCGTTGCAATCGCGCAGGGCTTAGCCCTGCGCCGACGCAAGGCCAAGGGAACACAGGGTGACGCAGGACCGATGGCGGCCAATGGCCGCGGACATGGCCGAGGCGCTGATGCTGCTGACGCGCCTGCCCGTGCCGGTGCGCCTGACCCGGCCGCGCGGCGCGAGCGCGTCCTGGGCCTGGCCGCTGGCGGGGGCGGCCGTGGCGTCGCTCGCGGCAGCCGTCGGTGCTGCCGCCACGGCGACCGGTCTGCCGCCCGGCCTGGCGGCCGGTCTGGCGCTGGCGGCCCTCGTCCTTCTGACCGGCGCCCTGCACGAGGACGGGCTGGCCGACACCGCCGACGGCCTGTGGGGCGGGCAGACCCGCGACCGGCGGCTCGAGATCCTGCGCGACAGCCGGATCGGGACCTACGGGGTGGTGGCGCTGGTGCTGGTGCTGGGGCTGCGCTGGCAGGCGCTGGTGCTGCTCGTGGCCGATCCCTGTGCACTGGCCACAGCGATGGTAGCGGCGGCGGCGCTGTCGCGCGCGGCCATGGCGGGGGTCGCCGCGGCCTTGCCGCATGCCCGGGCGGACGGCCTGTCGGTGTCCACCGGGCGGCCACGGGCAGGGGCAGTTGCCCTTGGAGCGCTGCTCGCCGCGGCGCTTGCCGTCGGTCTGGTCGGGGTCGCCGTGGTGGGTGCCGCGCTGGCGGCCGCGCTTGCGGCGGCGCTGATCGCCCGGCTGGCCCTGGCGCGGATCGGCGGGCAGACGGGCGATATCCTGGGCGCCAGCCAGCAACTGGCCGAAATCGCCGTTCTCATCGCCCTTCTGGCGCTGCGTCCCTAGGCGCGGCGCCGGCCTGCGACAGCACCAGGGCTCGACGCGCGTTCAGGGCGGATTAACTGACGTGTGCTAGGGAGACCCCATGAACCCGCTCATCCGCCTGTACATCCGCCACGTCGCCGTCGGCTTTGCCGTCGCGACGGTCTTCACCGGCCTTCTCATGTGGTTCAATGTCGCGAACCTCTGGCATCTGGTCACCCACGCGCCGGGCGGTTTCCTGGCCGTGGTGCTTCTGGTGGTGTTCAACGGAATGGTGTTCTCGGGCGTGCAGTTCGGGATCGCGGTCATGTCGCTGGCCGACGATGACGGCGGCGATGGCGGCGACCGTGGGCAAGGCAAACGGGGACTGGGCAACCGGGGCCACGGCGACCGGCACCTGCAACCGATCCCGATCCGGCACCGCGACGCGGACCCCCGCGACCCGCGCCGCCGCTGACCCGGGCACCGCGCGACGCTGCGTCGGCCCGGTCAGCCCGGGGCGTAACGGAACCGCGTGAAGCGCGCCTCGCGCCCCCGGCCCGACGTGTCGAAGGCCACCATCCCGACAAAGGCCCCGGTGAAGGACCCGTGTTCGCCCCGGCCGCCCTCGTCCGAGATCACGCTGGCATCCAGCACCGGGCCAAGCGTCTGCCAACGGTCCGTCCCCTGCCGCCACCAGAAGTGCTGGCGCGCATGGTCCACAGTCACGCGCAGGTGCACCGGCCCGTCGGCCACCGGCACCGGGGTGACCGGATGGGACAGCGCAGAATTCGGCCAGTCGCCCGGACAGGACAGGATCGTCAGCGCCCGGCCCAGGCCCGGTTCCTGCGTGACCATCGCCGCATGGAACTTGTGGCGGTTGTAGTAGGTCGTCAGCCCCGCGGCCTGCTGGTAGGTGTCGGGGGCGAAGGCCTCCAGCACCGTCTCGGCCGCATAGGCGTGATGCTCCTGCCGCCGGGCCACCAGTGCCTGTTCGAACCAGGACCCCAGCGATTCGCGCCCCGTCAGCACCAGCCCGTCCGGTCCGGTGCGGAAGATGCGGTCAGGCTCCGGCGTGCGCAGCCACTGGAACACATCCGGCAGCCCGGCGACAAAGTCCGTCTCGGACGACTCCGCAGGCGCGGGGTCCACATCCGCCAGACCCTCCAAGGTCTCGGGCGGCAGTTGACCGCCCCCCTCCAGCCACAGCCAGCCATCGCGCCACACCACCCGGGCGATCCCCGTCTCGCGCCCCAGCGGGCAGAAGCGGCCCGAGCCGTCCGGCCCCGGGATCGGGCGCCCCATCAGGAAGGTGTGGAAGCCCTGACCATCCGCCGTTTCCACATACTGCCCGTGCCCGGTGCGCTGGATCGGGTGGCCGGGCGCGTGCGCCGTAGTGATGACGTGTTTGTCCGGGTGCGTCTCGTAGGGGCCGGTGATCGTGCGCGACCGCGCCATCGTCACCGCGTGGTCATAGCCCGTGCCGCCCTCGGCCACCGTCAGGTAGTACCAGCCGTCGCGCTTGAACAGGTGCGGCGCCTCGGTCAGGCCGCGGTCGGTGCCGGGGTAGATGTTCGTGACCGGCCCCGACAGACCGCGGTTCGGCGACCATTCCTGCAACAGGATGCCGTCGAAACTCGCGTGCTTCGGGTTGCCCCCGGTGCCGCGGCCCCGGTGGTTCCATTGCTGGTTCACGAACCACTTGCGCCCGTCGTCGTCGTGGAACAGCGACGGATCGAAGCCCGAGGAGTTGACATACCACGGGTCCGACCACTCGCCGTCGATCGTGTCGCAGGTGACTATGTAGTTGTGCGCGTCCTTGAACGCGCCATCCAGCCGCTTGACGTCGGTATAGACCAGCCAGAACCGCCCGTCCGCGTAACTCAGGCAGGGCGCCCAGATGCCGCAACTGTCGGGGTTGCCCCGCATGTCGAGCTGCGCCGCACGCCGCAGGGGGCGCGAGACCAGCCGCCAGCGCACCAGGTCGCGCGAGTGGTAGATGCAGACACCCGGGTACCACTCGAAGGTGGACGTGGCGATGTAGTAGTCATCCCCCACCCGGCAGAAGGACGGATCGGGGTTGAACCCCGGCAGGATCGGATTGCGGATCATGGTCAGGGGCACCGTCGTTGAAGTGAAGAACGTCCGCGGGAACCGGGTCCCACGGCTGGCGGCTGCGCAGGAACTGCGCCCTGGTCGGGCGGCAGACACCCGGGTCGTCAAGCGTTCCGGCGTAGATCGTCACAAGGTCGGGCGCGGCCTCGGGCATGCCGAACATCAGGCTGCGGCACCGGGCGCAGTGGTTGCGCACCGCCATATGCCCGCTGCTGCCGACACTGCGGAAGGCGACCGCCGGTCCGGTGACCGTGAACCCCGCCCTGGCCACCCCAAGGATCGGGACATGCCCGGTGCCCGACGCGCGCTGGCAGTCGGTGCAATAGCACAGAAGCGCGAACAGCGGCTCGCCCGCGGCGGCATAGCAGACCGAACCGCACAGGCAGCGGCCGGTGATTGCGGCCGCGGGACCGGGCGCCATCACGCTAGCTCTCCGACGACCGCGCCCACAGGTTCACGCCGGGGTCGAGCGACAGCCGGTCGATCTCGGCCAGTTCGGCAGGCGAGAAGTCCAGCCGCGCGACGGCGCCCGCGCAGTCCGCCACCTGTTCCGGGCGGCTTGCCCCGATCAGGGCGCTGGTGATCCGCCCCTCCCGCAGCACCCAGGCCAGCGCCATCTGCGCCAGCGTCTGCCCCCGCGCCGCCGCCAGATCGTTCAGCGCTTTTAGGTTCGCCACCACCGCAGGTGTCAGGAGCGCCGGGTTCAGCGACTTGCCCTGCGTCGCCCGGCTGCCCGGCGGGATGCCGCCCAGGTACTTGGCCGTCAGCATCCCCTGCGCCAGCGGCGTGAACGCGATGGACCCCGCGCCGACCGCATCGAGCGTCTCGGTCAGACGGTCGGCCTCGACCCAGCGGTTCAGCATGTTGTAGCTCGGCTGGTGGATCAGCAGCGGCGTGCCCAGGTCCTTCAGGATCGCCGCCGCCTGCCGCGTGCGTTCGGCGTTGTAGCTGGAGATGCCGACATACAGCGCCCGCCCCGACCGCACGATGTGGTCGAGCGCGCCCATCGTCTCTTCCAGCGGCGTGTCGGGGTCGAAGCGGTGCGAATAGAAGATGTCGACGTAGTCGAGGCCCATCCGCTTCAAGGACTGGTCGCAACTGGCGATCAGCGACTTGCGGCTGCCCCATTCGCCATAGGGCCCGGGCCACATCCCGTAGCCCGCCTTGAACGAGATCACCAACTCGTCCCGCAGCCCCGCGAAGTCGGTCCGCAGGATCTCGCCGAACGCCTCCTCGGCGCTGCCGGGCGGCGGCCCGTAGTTGTTCGCCAGGTCGAAATGCGTGATCCCGTGGTCGAACGCCGTCCGGCAGATCGCGCGCTTCACGGCGTGGGGCGTGTCGTGGCCGAAGTTGTGCCACAGCCCCAGGCTGATCGCGGGCAGCATCAGCCCCGACCGCCCGCAGCGGCGATAGGCCATGCGGGAATAGCGGTCGGGGGCAGGGGACCAGGCGGTCATTTCATCAGCGCGCGCGCGGCGTCGGGGGGCAGGGCTGCGGGCCGGTCGCAGGTGGTCGTCAGCGTGACGAACTGCCCCGTCTCGCCGGACTTGAGGCAGGCCGTCATCACCTCGACCGCGTGCAGCGCCAGTTCCAGCGAGCAGCGGTGCGGCCGCCCCTCGCCGATCGCCTGCACCATGTCCGCCAGCCCCGCACCGCGATAGTTGGCATGGGGCCCGGCCTTGGGGTGGGTCGCGTTGTGCACATAGAACGGGTGTTTCGTCGCCCGCAGCGCCCGGAAGCCACCCTCGCGCCCGGCAACCCGCACGGTGCCCGAGAACATGTTGGGGTCGGGCACGGTGATCGACCCTTCGGTGCCGTAAAGCTCCATGTTGACGCGCTTGTGCGCCCAGACATCCCAGCTGGTGGACAGGTTCACCGTGGCGCCCGACGCGAATTCCAGCAGCGCATGGATGTTCGTGGGCGTGTTGACCGGAACCGTCTTGCCGGTCATCGGGCCCTCCGCGCTGACCGTGCGTTCCGGGAACGACGCGGTGGCCAGCGCCCCCACGCGCGTCACCGGCCCCAGGAGCTGGATCAGGTTCGTGACGTAATAGGGACCAAGGTCCAGCATCGGCCCCGCGCCCGGCTGGTAGAAGAACGTGGGGTTCGGGTGCCAGTGCTCCATCCCGTGGTTCAGGACGGCCGCACTTCCCGCCACGATGCGCCCCACGCGCCCCTCGTCGATGGCCGCGCGCGCCAACTGATGCGCGCCCCCAAGGAACGTGTCGGGCGCCGATCCCACGCGCAGGCCCGTGGCCGCACAGATCGCGCGCAGGTCCTCGCCTTCCGCCAGCGTCAGGACAAAGGGCTTCTCCGAATAGGCGTGCTTGCCCGCCTGCAGGATGCGCTTCGTCACGCCGTAATGCGCCTCGGGGATGGTCAGGTTCACGACCACGTCGATGTCCCTGGTCGCCAGCAGGTCATCGACGCTGTGCGCCCGCACCCCGAACTCGGCCGCCCGCGCCTGCGCGGCCTCCATGCTGATGTCCGCGACCGCACGGATCTCGACCCCCCTGAACAGGGGCCCGAGCCGCAGATACGCGGCCGAGATGTTGCCGCAACCGATGATGCCGACGCCAAGGGTGCTCATGGGGGGATGCCTTCAGAGGGTCTTGAGGAAATCGTAGGACCGCGTGGCGAAGCGCACGTGGTCGTTGGGCTTGTCGTGTTCCATCACGAACACGCCGCAAGGGGTGCCGCGCAACTGGGTCATCAGGCCGATCCAGTCCATCGTGCCATAGCCCACGTCGGCCCAGCCATCCTCGTCCGCGGCCTGCCCGGCGGGGGCGATGTCCTTGATGTGGGCGGCCACCAGCCGGTCGGCCCACCGGCCCACCACATCGGCAGGATCGCGGCCCCCCCGCACGACCCAGGCCAGGTCAAGCTCCAGCTTCGTATCGTCGGAGGCTTCCAGGATCAGGTCGAGCGGCGTGGTCCCGCCCACATCGTGCACCTCGAAGTCGTGGTTGTGCCAGCCGAAGGTCAGCCCCGCATCCCGCAGCGGCGCCCCCGCGCGCGCCAGCCGCGTGCCGAACGCGGCCCAGCCCGCGGCATCCGTCGGGCGCTTGTCGGGCATCAGGTATGGCACGATCACCGACCGCACCCCCAGCGCCCTGGCGATGGCAATCGCGGCCTTCGGGTCGCCCTCGACCAGGTCGATCCCGAAATGCCCCGTGGGCATGGTCAGCCCGGCCTTGTCCAGCGACCGGCGCAGCGCCTCGGCGCTGGCCAGGTCGGGATAGAGCCCTCCGAACCCCTCGACCGCGGTGTAGCCAAGGCCCGCAAGCAGGGTCAGCGTGCCCTCCACCGGCGGAAACATGCGCGAGGAGTAGAGCTGGTACGAGATCGTCATGGTGCATGGCCCTCCCGGGCATAGGTGGCGGAATGAAGGTCGCGGACCGTGACCGCGGGCGGTCCCGCGTCTGGGTCCTCGGCGCGGAAGTGCAGGCGGCGGGACGCGCCGGGCCGCAGGCAGAACCCATTGTCCGACAGCCGCCCGGGCGGCGTTTCAACCGCCACATGCACGGCCAGCGCAGCGGCGCTCAGGTCGATGTGCCAGCCATCGGGCGCCGGGGTGACCGTGGCGGTCACGCG
>DBBA01000286.1 GCA_002291955.1 Rhodobacteraceae bacterium UBA996
GAACTGATCCGCTGCGGCTTCGAGACGCTGGTGGAAGCGGGCTACGCCCCCGAGATGGCCTATTTCGAGTGCCTGCACGAGGTGAAGCTGATCGTGGACCTGATCTACGAAGGCGGCATCGCCAACATGAACTACTCGATCTCGAACACCGCCGAGTATGGCGAATACGTCTCGGGTCCGCGCGTGCTGCCTTATAACGAGACCAAGGCGCGGATGAAGGCGATCCTGACCGACATCCAGACGGGTCGCTTCACCCGCGACTGGATGCAGGAATGCTCGGTCGGCCAGCCGATGTTCAAGGCGACCCGCCGCCTGAACGACGCCCACCAGATCGAGGCCGTGGGCGAGAAGCTGCGCGGCATGATGCCCTGGATCACCAAGGGCCGCATGGTGGACAAGGCGCGGAACTGATCGGCGCCGCGCCGCGCCCCGGTCCGTCGGACTGACCGGGGGCGCGGCTGCGCGCCCTCCTCAGGTCAGCGCCATCACCGCCTTCACGATGTCCTGCGCCAGCGTCGGCATCGTGTGGGTGTGCCGGTGCGTGGCGATCGGCTGGCGCGAGTGCTGCAGCTTGCTGGTCAGAAGCACGATCACCCGCTTCGCGCCGAGTGCCTTCTTCAGGGCGGCCTTTTCGGGTGCCATGCTCGCGACCTGGCTTCCAAAGGTGGCCAGAGCCTCCAGCGTGTCGCGCGCCAGCCCGCCCCACCCCGAGGACGGAACGAAGCCTGTCGCCCGGCTGACGAAGGACGTGACGAGCGAGGAAAAGGCATAGTCGCTCTTCTCCTCCTCGAACGCGTACAGATAGTAGGGCACGCGCGAGATGTCCTTGTCGGTCGCGACCACCCGCACCTCGTCCATGCCGCCGCCGAACTCGGATTCCTCCCACTTCTCGATCATCATGCCCGGATAGATGCCGCAGCGCACCTTGACCCGCGGCATCGCCTTCATCTGCTCGACGATGGCACCCAGCGCGCCCTTGCCGTCGCCGTGAAAGACGATGTCCTTGCCGATCAGGTTGTGCGCGTGGCCGGCCTGCACGGGTCCCGTGCGCTGCTTTCCGCGCAACCACCCCGGACCAAAGGACATGCCCTGGATGACGGCAGCCTGATCCTGGATCGCCCAGCCATAGGTGACTTTCGTGCTCATGGTGTCCTCCTGTTCCGCGCGCGCCAACGATACACGGCCCGCGCGAGTCGACCAGAGGAACTTCGCGGACCGGCGGGGTGCGTCAGACCGGCCGCAGGGCCGACAGAAGCGAAAGGCCCGGCGGCATGCCGGGCCCGGGCGCCGCGCCCGATGGCTCGGGCGCCGCGGCCAGCGCCGCCCGCAACGCGCCGACCGGAAGCCGTCCGTCCAGCACCGCGCGATACAGCGGGAACACGCCCGGGCGCAGGTAGCCCGACCAGTGGCACACGCTGCGCGCGGGCGGGCCGATGCGGTAGCCCAGCGCCGCCAGCGCCGCCAGCACGTCCGTCCGGTCGATCCGCACATCGGTCCAGTTCGGCCGCGGTCCCGCCATGCCCGCGCCGACCGACCGGGCTCCGGGCACCAGGGGGGCGACCGCCCATTCGAACAGGCTGTCGAACAGGTCGTTCTCGCGCCCCGTGACCGACAGGATGGAGGCGGCGCGCCCCCCCGGCGTGTCTAGCGCCGCCTGCGCCGCGCTGCGCAGTTCGGCCGGATGCATCAGCACCATGCGCCCCGCGGCCTCGGGCGCCAGCCGCGGCAGCGCCGCCAGCGCCACGCGCGCCCCCAGCGAATGGGCGATCACATGGGCCGCCTCGCCCCGCACCTCGGCCACCCGGGCCAGAAGCCGCGCAAGCGCCCGGCCCGCCGTCGCGGCCCGCCCGTAGACCAGCGGCAGGGCCCCCGCCGCCTCCCAGCCGAACGCGATCCCCAGGCCCGACTCGTCCAGCCGCAGGTGCCGCGGCCAGGACACCGCCCGGGGAACCCGCGGGTCCGGGGTCATCGACAGGATATGCCGGTGCGGGGTCCGGCGCGGGCAGGCCGGACTGAACTTGTAGCCGTGGATCATCACCACCACCGGCTCGCCCGCGGGCAACGCCTCCAGCGCCGCTGCCAGCGTCGCCGTGCCCGTCAGGGCCTCGCCGGTTGCATTGACCGTGACCAGTGTCATGGGACCCGTGCCCCCACCACATCTTGTGGCGGTGCCGTACGCCCGTCCTACGACGCGCCCATGAAGCCACGGTTACAGCGCCGTGACGGTGCTTGACCGCCACAGGCAACAGGGCTACCCGCCGACGTCAATCCGAAGGCCCTGACAGGACGCCGCCCATGGCCCGCGACGACACGCCCGATCCCACGAACGCCGCGGACCGCCCGCAGCGCCGCACCACAGCCGTCCACGGCGGCATCCGCCGCAGCCAGTACGGCGAGGTCTCCGAGGCGATCTTCCTGACCCAGGGCTTCGTCTATCCCGATGCAGAAGCCGCCGAGGCGCGCTTCCAGAAGGCCGGTCCCGACGAATTCATCTACGCCCGCTACGGCAACCCCACCGTGCGGATGTTCGAGGACCGCATGGCCGCGCTGGAAGGGACCGAGGACGCCTTTGCCGCAGCGTCCGGCATGGCGGCGGTGTCCGGCACGCTTCTGGCCATGTGCCGGGCGGGCGACCACATCGTGTCCGCGCGCGCCCTGTTCGGGTCCTGCCTCTATGTGCTGGACGAGGTCCTGACCCGCTACGGGGTCGAGGTCACCTTCGTCGACGGCACCGACCTCGCCCAGTGGCAGGCCGCCGTCCGCCCCTGGCGGACAAAGGCCGTGTTCTTCGAGACGATCTCGAACCCCGCGCTCGAGGTGGTGGACATCGCCGCCGTCGCCCGGATCGCCCATGCCGCCGGGGCGATGGTGCTGGTGGACAACGTGTTCGCCACCCCGACCTTTTCCCGCGCGGTGGACCTCGGCGCCGACGCTGTGATCTATTCCACGACCAAGCATGTGGACGGGCAGGGCCGGGCGCTGGGCGGCATCATCCTCGGCACGCGGGACTTCATCCGCAAGACGGTCGAGCCCTACATGAAGCACACCGGCGGCACGATGAGCCCCTTCACCGCCTGGCTGATGCTGAACGGGCTGGCGACGATGGACCTGCGGGTGCGCGCCCAGACCGCCACCGCCACCCGCCTGGCCGAGGCGCTGGTGGGCCACGCCAAGCTGGCGCGGGTGATCTACCCCTGGCTGCCCTCGCACCCCCAGCACGCGACCGCCCGCGCGCAGATGGAGGCGGGCGGCACCGTCCTGTCCATCGACCTGACAGGTGGCAAGGACGCCGCATTCCGCTTCCTGAACGCGCTCAGGGTGTTCACCATCTCGAACAACCTCGGCGACGCGAAATCCATCGTGACGCACCCCGCCACGACCACGCACCAGCGCCTGCCCGACGACCAGAAGACGCACCTCGGCATCACGCCGGGGCTGGTGCGGCTGTCCGTGGGGCTGGAAGACGACGGCGACCTGATCGCCGACGTGATGCAGGCGCTGGCCGCAGCCTGATGGACTCCCGCCAGGCGAGGTCGGAGAGGCGCCGGATCAGGTCCGGCGCGCCCGTCCGCGGCGCAGGGCGGCCAGCGCGCCCAGCCCGGCCAGAAGCAGCACCGCCGGGGCCGGCAGCGGCACGACCGACACCGAGGTGGTGGTGAAGGTCGCCGTCAGCGGCATGCCGGTCGGCCCGGTAAAGACAACGCCCCCCAGCGTGATCGGCCGGAAATCGTCATCGCCGTAGAACAGCGTCCGTTCGTTCAGGTTGACGCCGCCGTACAGGACGCCGCCCCAGAACGAAAAGCTGTCCGCGCCTTGGGTCCAGGTCAGGCGCTGCTGCGACGTCCAGCAGACCGGTATCAGAAGGCCCGTGCAATCCGTGGCGCGCTGTCCGTCGAACAGCATGCTGCCCGACGTCGCGCGGACAAAGTCCAGCGCATTGCCCGCCGCCCCGCGGTGCCCGCGCAACGACGCCATGTTGGCGGGGTCGCTGGCCGCGGTCTCGATCGACAGGGTCCAGTTGGTCCAATGCGTCGGTACGCTGCCCGTGACGAGGTTGCCGAAGATATGGCCCGACGCGGTTCCCGTCACATCGATGCGGACGGTCGAGGCCTGCGCCCCAAGGGCCAGGTACAGAAACAGCACGGCAGACAGAAGGATTCGCGACATGACCACACCCACCAGTTAACCTTGGCGAAGGGTCCGTTAACGGGCCGGGCCTGTCAACGACCGGCGATGCTCCGGACGCCCCTGTGACGCAACATGGCCGCACTCCAGGGGGTAGGAACACAAACTGTGGTTGTGTTGGCGCGCACGGACGCACGGAATGCGATATCTGCCCCGGACAAGCCCACCCCGACAGGCGCGCGTCAGCCCCAACGCCCCACCCGGCCGCGCCCCCGCCGCAGAAGGACCAGCGCGCCAAGCCCGGCCAGAACCAGCGACGCCGAGGCGGGCAGGGGGACGACCGACACCGTTGCCGAGGTGAAGGTGGCGCGCAGCTCAAGCACAGTCGGACCGCCGGTAAATCTAG
>DBBA01000397.1 GCA_002291955.1 Rhodobacteraceae bacterium UBA996
GCGCCCCCATGAAGATGCGCCGGGCGTAGAAGTTCTGCGTCATGTCGGCGTCGAAGGGCGACAGGATGATGTTCTGCTCGCGGTAGATCGCGCCGCCGGGCACCAGCACGGTGTTCTTGGAATGCTTCAGCAGGTGTTCGGCGATGGGGAAGCTGTTGGTCAGCACCTGCAGGCGGCGGGTGGCCAGCGGGTGGACCATCTGGAAGGTGGTCGTGCCGCCATTGATGATGATCGATTCGCCATCCTGGCACAGGGCCACGGCTTCGCGGGCGATGGCCTGTTTCTGCGCGATGTTGATCGCCTGGTTGACCGAGAAGGGCCGCCCGGCCAGGCCCGGCAGGCCCGGCGAGGGGGTCATCGCCTCGGCCCCGCCGCGGACGCGGCGCAGGCGTTTGGCCATGTGCAGCGTGGCGATGTCGCGGCGGATCGTGGCCTCGGACGAGCCGGTCAGCGACACTAGATCGGACACGGTCGCGACGGGGCGTTCCTGCACCGCCGACAGAATGATCCTGTGCCGCTCCTTCTCGTGCATCGTGGCCTCCCTGGGGCGAAGGGTTCGCCGATTCCGGCTGCAAGTCAATCAATTTCTGTCACGATCAATCATTCTGCGGTGCAGCATGATTGAAGTTGGCGGAAAGTGGTTGACAAGGCCCCGGTCCGGGTTCCAGCATCGGGCCAGATCGGACGCTTGGTCTGCGGGAGGACCCCATGTTGACACGCCCCGGGAACCGGCTGGTGAACCAGTGGGATGCCGCCCGAGCGGCCGCGATGACCGAGCCGGAAAAGCTGCTGTACCGGTCGAACCTTCTGGGGTCGGACAAGCGGATCACGAACTACGGCGGCGGCAACACCTCGGCCAAGGTGATGGAGCGTGACCCGCTGACGGGCGCGGCGGTCGAGGTCCTGTGGGTCAAGGGGTCGGGCGGCGACGTGGGGTCGATCCGGATGGACGGCTTCGCCACGCTCTACATGGACCGCTTGCGTGCGCTGAAGGGGCTCTACCGGGGTGTCGCGCACGAGGACGCGATGGTGGGGCTTCTGCCGCACTGCACCTTCGGCCTGAACCCGCGCGCGGCGTCGATCGACACGGCCCTGCATGCGTTCGTGCCGCGCGCCCATGTGGACCACATGCACCCCGACGCGATCATCGCGATTGCCGCGTCGGCGAACTCGCGCGCGCTGACACAGGAGATCTTCGGCGACGAGATCGGCTGGCTGCCGTGGAAGCGGCCGGGGTTCGAGCTTGGCCTGTGGCTGGAGCGGTTCTGTGCGGAGAACCCACAGGCCAAGGGGGTGATCCTGGAGGCTCACGGCCTGTTCACGTGGGACGACGATGCGGAAGCCTGCTATCGCCTGACGCTCGACACCATCAACCGCGCGATGGACTGGTTCGCCGGGCGCACCGAGGGCCATGCGGCCTTTGGCGGGGCGCGGCATGACAGCCTGCCGCCCGCGGCGCGGGCGGATGTGGCCGCCCGCCTGATGCCCGCGATCCGGGGGCTGGTGTCGGGGATCCACCCCATGGTCGGGCACTTCACCGACGCGCCCGAGGTGCTGGAGTTCGTGAACGCCCGCGACCTGGAACCGCTGGCGGCGCTGGGCACGTCCTGCCCCGACCATTTCCTGCGCACGAAGATCCGGCCGCTGGTGGTAGGGTTCGACCCCGCGGCCCCCGACGTGGAGGCGACGGTGGGCGCGCTGGGCGCCGCCGTCGAGGCCTATCGGGCCGACTACGCGGCCTACTATGACCGCTGCAAGCACCCCGACAGTCCGGCCCTGCGCGACCCGAACGCGGTGGTCTATCTGGTGCCGGGCGTCGGCATGATGACCTTTGCCCGGGACAAGGCGACCGCCCGCATCTCGGCCGAGTTCTATGTCAACGCGATCAACGTGATGCGCGGGGCGAGCGCGGTCAGCGAATACCGCGGTCTGCCCGAGCAGGAGGCGTTCGACATCGAGTACTGGGCGCTCGAGGAAGCCAAGCTGCAGCGGATGCCGAAGCCCAGGTCGCTGGCCGGCCGGATCGCGCTGGTGACCGGGGGCGCGGGCGGGATCGGCACCGCGACCGCCGACCGGCTGATGCGCGAGGGGGCCTGTGTCGTGCTGGCCGACATCGACGAGGGCGCGCTGGCCCGGGTGAAGGCCGAACTGTCGGCGCGCCATTCGGCGGATGTGGTGGGGGGCGTCGTGATGGACGTGACGTCCGAGGATGCGGTGGCTACGGCCTTTGCCGCTGCCGCGCGCGAATTCGGCGGGATCGACATCCTGGTGTCGAACGCCGGCATCGCGTCGTCGGCGCCGATCCAGGACACCTCGCTGGCGCTGTGGAACCGCAACATGGACATCCTGTCCACCGGGTATTTCCTGGTCAGCCGCGCGGCGTTCCGGCTGATGCTGGACCAGGGGATGGGCGGGTCGGTGGTGTTTGTGGGATCGAAGAACGGGCTTGCGGCGTCACCCAACGCGGCGGCCTATTGCACGGCCAAGGCGGCAGAGTTGCACCTGGCGCGGTGTCTGGCGCTGGAAGGTGCGGCGCACGGGATCCGGGTCAACGTGGTGAACCCGGACGCGGTGCTGCGGGGGTCGAAGATCTGGACCGGCGAATGGCTGGACCAGCGCGCGGCGACCTATGGGACCGACAAGGAGGGACTGGAGGAGATGTATCGCCAGCGGTCGATGCTGAAGCGGTCGGTCTACCCCGAGGATATCGCCGAGGGCGTGTACTTCTTTGCCTCCGACCTGTCGGCGAAGTCCACCGGCAACATCCTGAACGTGGACGCGGGCAACAGGGAAGCGTTCACGCGCTGAAGGACGGGGGAACGGTCATGATCGACGACAGCCTGATCGCGGCCGACAACGCGGGCCGCGCGGCGGCCCTGCGGGCGGACTATGACGCGCTTGGGGCGCATCTGGACCGCCGGGGCATCGACATTGCCGCCGTTAAGGCGCGGGTCGCGGCGTTCGGCGTGGCGGTCCCGTCCTGGGGCGTGGGCACCGGCGGCACGCGGTTTGCCCGCTTCCCCGGCCCCGGCGAGCCGCGCCACATCTTCGACAAGCTGGACGATTGCGGCGTGATCCACCGGCTGACCCGCGCCACGCCCACCGTGTCCCTGCACATTCCGTGGGACCGCGCCGACCCGGCGGCCCTGCGCGCCAAGGCCCAGGCGCTGGGCCTGGGCTTCGACGCGATGAATTCGAACACGTTCCAGGACCAGCCCCAGCAGCGGCAGAGCTACAAGTACGGGTCGCTGTCGCACACCGATGCGGCGACGCGGGCCCAGGCGGTCGTGCACAACCTGGACTGCATCGAGATCGGCCGCGCGCTGGGGTCGAAGGCGCTGACCGTCTGGATCGGCGACGGATCGAACTTTCCGGGCCAGACCGACTTCACCCGGCAGTTCGAGCGGTACCTGGACTCGCTGGCGGCGATCTATGCGGGCCTGCCGCCCGACTGGCGGCTGTTCACCGAGCACAAGATGTACGAGCCCGCGTTCTATTCGACGGTCGTGCAGGACTGGGGCACGAACCTGATGATCGCCCAGGCCCTGGGGCCGCAGGCGTTCTGCCTGGTGGACCTGGGCCACCACGCGCCCAACACGAACATCGAGATGATCGTGGCGCGGCTGATCCAGGCGGGCAAGCTGGGCGGGTTCCACTTCAACGATTCGAAGTACGGGGACGACGATCTGGACACCGGGTCGGTCGATCCGTTCCGGCTGTTCCTGGTGTTCAACGAACTGGTGGCCGCCGAGGCGCGGCCGGGCTTTGCGCCGGCGCACATGCTGGACCAGAGCCACAACGTGACCGACCCCATCGAAAGCCTGATGGTGTCGGCGATGGAGGTGCAGCGCGCCTTTGCGCAGGCGCTTCTGGTGGATCGCGTGGCGCTGGAAGGGTTCCAGGAGGCCAACGACGCGCTGATGGCCGCGCGGACGCTGAAGGAGGCGTTCCGCACCGACGTGGAGCCGATCCTGGCGATGGCCCGGGCCGAGGGCGGCGGCGCCATCGACCCGGTCGCGGCTTATCGCGCGTCGGGCTACCGCGCCCGGGTCGCCGCCGAGCGCCCGGCCGTCACGGGGACCGGCGGCGGCATCGTCTGAGCGCAGGCCCGGGGGGGGGGCGCGCGCGGACCGGTCGGCGGGGCGCAGCGCCGGTTCGTCCGGTCCATCACGCTGGCGTCATCGCACGCAGGGCGTTCGAGCCGCCGCGTCCCTTCCGTCGTGAAACCGTCACGCAGGGCTGAGATACCCTCCCCACGGTAGGGATGTGACTTGCGATCTTGCGATCGCCGGGGGATCCCGTGTTGCGGATTGCAAGGGGGCCGACATGACGATCTGGATCAACGAATTCCATTATGACAACGCTGGGGCCGATGTCGGCGAGTTCATCGAGATCGCGGGCCCTGTCGGCACCGACCTGACGGGCTGGTCGATCGTCCTGTACAACGGCAACGGTGGCGCGCCCTACAACACGGTCAGCCTGACCGGGACGACGCTGACCGGTGCCGTGAACGGGATCGGCTTTGCCACCATCGCCTATCCGGCCAACGGCATCCAGAACGGCGCCCCCGACGGGATCGCGCTGGTGGATGCGACCGGCAGCGTGGTCGAGTTCCTGAGCTACGAAGGCCCGATGACCGCGGTTGGCGGACCGGCGAACGGACGGACCTCGACCGATATCGGCGTGGCCGAAGCCGGGAACGAACCCGCGGGCCTGTCGCTGCAGCGCACGGGCGAAGGCCGTACGGCGGCCGACTTCACCACCTGGGCCGCGCCGTCGGCGCAGACGCTGGCGGCGGCCAACACCGGGCAGACCATCGCGCCCGAGGACAACGGAGGCGGCGGCACGCCGGTGTCGGACATCGTGTTCTCGGATGCCGCGGCCTTCACGCTGCAACTGTTCCACCTGTCCGACCAGGAAGCGGGCATCGCTGCCCTGAACGACGCCGACAACCTGTCGGCCGTGCTGAACGCGCTGCGGGCGCAGGACATCGACGGGGACGGGGTGGCGGGCTATGCCGCCACGCTGACGCTGTCGTCGGGCGATGCGTACATCCCGGGCGTGTTCTTCTCGGCCTCGAACACGCTGTTCGGGTCGAACGGGGTGGCCGACATCCTGATCCAGAACGAGCTGGGCATCCAGGCGATCGCGTTCGGCAACCACGAGTTCGACCAGGGCACCGCGCTGGTGCGCACGCTGATCTCGGGCGGCACGGTCCCGAACACGACGATCGGCGGGCAGGTGATCGACTTTGCCGGCACGGCGTTTCCGTACCTGTCCACCAACCTGAACTTCGCCACCGACCCGAACCTGGCGCCGCTGGTCGTGCCGGGCGGGCAGGCGCCGCTGGCCGCCACCATCTCGTCCTCGGTCGTGCTGGAAGCGGGGGGCGAGCAGATCGGCGTGATCGGCGCGACGACGCCCACGCTGCGCACGATTTCCTCGCCCGGCACCGTGGGGGTGAACCCGGCGCCGTTCGGCGGCGTGCCCACGGCGGCCGAGCTGGATGCGCTGGCCGCGATCATCCAGGCGGAAGTGGATGTGCTGACCGCGCAGGGCATCGACAAGATCGTGCTGCTGGCCCACATGCAGCAGATCGGGATCGAGGCGGCGCTGGCCACCCGGCTGGCTGGCGTGGACATCATCGTGGCGGGCGGGTCGAACACGCGGCTGTTCGACAGCGACGACACCCAGCGTCCCGGCGACAGCGTGCAGGGCACCTATCCGCAATTCATCACCGGCGCCGACGGCAACCTGACCGCGCTGGTCAACACCGACGGCAACTACAAGTACCTTGGCCGTCTGGTCGTGGACTTCGACGCGGACGGCAACGTGCTGCCGGGCTATGACCCGTCGATCTCGGGCGCCTATCGCACGGATGCCGTGGGCGTGGCCGCACTGGGGGCCGAGGGGCTGGTGGACCCCGAGATCGACGCGATCACCGATGCGCTGGAGCAGGTCATCGTCGCGCAGGACGGCAACTTCTTCGGCATCACCGACGTGTTCCTGAACGGGGCGCGGTCGTCGGTCCGCACGCAGGAAACGAACCTGGGCAACCTGACGGCGGACGCGAACCTGGCGCTTGCGCAGGGGATCGACGACACGGTGCTGGTGTCAATCAAGAACGCGGGTGGCATCCGTGCCTCCATCGGCCGGATCGAGGTGCCGCCGGGCGGCACCGCGCCCGAGTTCCTGCCCCCCGAAGGCAACCCGCTGGCCGGCAAGCCCGATGGCGGCATCAGCCAGACCGACATCCAGAACGCGCTGTCGTTCAACAACGGCCTCAGCCTTGTGGACGTGACGCGGGCGGGGCTGGTGGCGATCCTGGAACACGGGGTGGCCGCGTCGTCGCTGGACGATGCGAACCAGCAGGGGCGGTTCCCGCAGGTGTCGGGCCTGCAGTTCAGCTTCGACCTGACGCGCGCCCCCGGCGACCGGATCATCAACGCGGTGATCGTGGATGACGCGGGCAACCCCGTCGCGACGCTGGTCCGCAATGGCGAGATCGCGGGCGACCCGGACCAGACGTTCCGCATCGTGACGCTTGATTTCCTGGCGAACGGCGGTGACGGCTATCCGTTCCCGGCGCTGGCGACGAACCGGGTGGACATCACCAGCCCGGCGGCGGACCCGCGCACCGGGGTCGCGCAGTTCGCGGCGGACGGATCGGAGCAGGACGCGCTGGCGGAATACCTGGCCGCGACCTTTGGCACCACGCCGTTCGACGACGCCGATACGGCGCGGGCGGGCGATGCGCGCATCCAGAACCTGGCCTTCACGGCCGACACCGTGCCGTTCCCGATCGACCTGACCGCGATCCACGAGATCCAGGGCGACGGTCTGGTGTCCGACCTTGTGGGTCAGGCGGTCGTGACGACCGGGATCGTCACGGCGGTGGATTCCAACGGCTTCTACCTGCAGGACGCGACCGGCGACGGCAACGATGCCACGTCGGACGCGATCTTCGTCTTCACCTCCAGCCGACCCACGGTCGTCGCGGGTGACGCGATCCGCATCGCGGGCACGGTGGCCGAGTTCACGCCGGGCGGCGTGGCGACGGGCAACCAGTCCACCACGCAACTGGCATCGGTCACCAGCATCACCGTATTGAGCCAGGGCAACGCGCTGCCTACGGCGGTGACGATCGGCGAGGGCGGCCGGGCGATCCCGACCGAGAGCATCGACGACGACCCGACCACGTCGGACATCACCGCTGACGGGCTGGATTTCTTCGAAAGCCTGGAAGGCATGCGCGTGTCGGTGGACAACCTGCGCGTGACCGAAGGCACCAACGACTTCGGCGAGGTGTTCGGCGTGTCGGGCGCGGCCACCGGCCTGTCGGATCGCGGCACGCTGAACATCGGCCCCGGCGATTTCAACCCGGAACGCATCCAGTTCAACTTCGACAATGGCATCCTCGCGGGTCCGGCGCCGCTGGTGGATGTGGGCGACACCATCGCCAACGTCACGGGTGTGCTGTCCTATGCCTTTGGCAACTATGAAATCCTGCCGACCCAGGCGCTGGGCGCGATCACCGATGGCGGGCTGACGGCGGAAACCACCGCCATCGCGTCCTCCGCCACGCAGCTGACCATCGCCAGCTACAACGTGCTGAACCTGGACCCGAACGATGCCGACGGGGACCGCGACATCGCCAACGGCCGGTTCGACGCCATCGCGCGGCACATCGTGCAGAACATGGGCACGCCCGACATCCTGGGCCTGCAGGAAGTGCAGGACAACTCGGGCAGCGTGAATGACGGCACCCTCTCGGCCAGCCAGACGCTTCAGACGCTGATCGACGCCATCGACCGGCTGGATGACGGGCTGGTGAACGGCACGAGCGGCTATGCCTTCATCGACAACACGTTCATTACCAACAACGCATCGGGCGGCCAGCCCGGCGGCAACATCCGGACGGCGTTCCTCTACAACACCGAACGGGTGGATCTGGTGGACGGGTCGGTGCGCACCGTCGGCACGCAAGGGCCCGGCGGCACGTTCGAGGACGCTCGCCTGCCGCTGATCTCCGACTTCACGTTCAACGGCCAGACGGTGACGGTGTTCAACAACCACTTCTCGTCCAAGGGCGGGTCGGCCCCCATCGTGGGCACCAGCCAGCCCTTCGAGGACCGGCAGAACGACCCGACCGTGAACGGCAGCCTCGACCAGCGGCTGGCGCAGGCGTCCACGGTCGCCCTCGCCGTCGAGGAGCTGCTGGCGGCCGACCCGAACGCGCGGATCGCCGTCGTGGGCGACTTCAACGAGTTCGAGTTCGTGCAGCCCCTGCAGATCCTCGAACAGGCCGGGCTGACCAACCTGACCAACACCCTGCCCGAGAACGAGCGCTACAGCTTCATCTTCCAGGGCAACAGCCAGTCGCTGGACCACATCCTGGTGAGCCAGGCGCTGGCGGGCGGCGCGCAGTTCGACGCGGTGCATGTGAACAGCGAATTCGCCGTCACGCCGCAACGCGCGTCCGACCACGATCCGCTGGTGGCGGGCCTCACGATCCTGCCGCCGGAACCCGAGACCGAGTCCGTCGCCGTCGCCTTCAACGAAGTGCGCAAGTTCCTGTTCCTGAGGGAGACCGTCGCCGACATCAGCGTGGACGGCGCCACCGCGCGCGAAAGCCTTGGCCTGCTGTCGTTCCAGGAACGGCTCGATTTCGCCGGGGTCACCCTGCGGTCCGAGGGGCCGGGGCTGGACCTTCTGGTGGCAACCGGCGGCACGCTGGGCATCTCGTCGCGCGGCGAGCGTCTTGCGGACCGGGCCGAGATCAACGCGGACGAGTTCCTGTTCATCGACCTGGGCGGCGATGCCGAGCGCCTGACGCTGGACTTCGCCGGGACGGGGGGCCGCGCCAACCTGGCCTTCTATGACGACGGCCAGCTGGTTGCGAAGGACACTTTCGTGCTGTCCACGTCGGGCGAGGTCACGTTCGACACCGGCGCGCTGTTCGATGAGGTGCGCATCTCGGACGGCGGGCGGAACGGTCTGCGGCTGGAAGGCTTCGACTTCGACCGGCTGGTCGAGGATGACGGGTTCATCCTGGCCGCCCCGGCGCAGCTGACCGCCGACTACGGCGTGCTCTGACGCAACAGGATGGCCTGTGCACGGGCGCGAACACGCGCCCGTGTTCATGTCCTGTTTGCAATCCTGCTAGAGATACGGGGTGCGCGGCCATCACGGCCGCGGTCCGGAGAGCGATGCCGCGATGACCCCTGACCCTGACGCCCGCGGCCGCGCCGAACTTGCCGTTGCCCGCCGGGGTGTCCGTGCCCTGATCTGGGCGGCGGCGCTGTTCAGCGTGTTCGTCAACCTGCTGATGCTGACCGGCCCGATCTACATGCTGCAGGTCTATGACCGCGTGCTGGGCAGCCGGTCCGAGGCGACGCTGGTCGCGCTGACCCTGATCGTCGTCTACCTGTACGGGCTGATGGCGCTTCTGGACCTGGCGCGCGGTCGGCTGATGTCG
>DBBA01000060.1 GCA_002291955.1 Rhodobacteraceae bacterium UBA996
TCCGTCGCGCAGACCACGCCAATCGCCATGGCGCCCCGCAGGTAGCCGTGGTTCATCCGGCTGTCGGTATCCTCCAGCGCCACGATGTCGCCCAGCCGCAACCGGTCGAGGCCGAGGCGCGCCACCGTCTCGCGGTCCGTCGTCTGCAGGTGGATCGACCCGCCCTCGGACGTCAGCCCCAGCCCCGCCCCGATCAGATGCGCGGGGATGGATGCCGCCACGCCCACGTCGATCCGGCCCTTGCGCTCCTGCACCGGCATCTTGCTCAGCAACGCAGGCGACAGCCCCTTCAGCCGCACCGCCGGATGCGCGGGCAGGGTCATCCCCACCCCTTCCGCTCGCATCACGATCTGGTCGCCCACGGCCATCCGCGTGCGGTCATCCTTCGGGAAATGGCAGATCACCTGTTCGGAAAACCGCCCCGACTTGCCGGTGACGACCCCGACCGACCCCGCCGCCGCCCCGGTCATCACCCGCGCGGTGTTGCCCAGACAGGCGAACACGTTCAGCCCGCGGTTCTTCATGTCGTCGGCCTGCCGGATCGACACGCCGGGGTGGATGCAGTCCACCGCCCAGCCGAACGCCGGATCACCGACCGACACGTTGTAGACGATCCCGCCATAGGCGGGCCACAGGAACGGCGTGCCATCCGCGGCCAGGCGATAGGGCTCGGCCGGCAGGCCCGGGAACCCGGGATGCGCGATATGCCCGGCGACGGAAACCGCCACGATGTCGGCTGCGTTGGTGTCTAGCATCAGGCGTTCCCCCGGATGTTCAGCGTGTGGGCGATGTTCGCGCCCTTTTCCACCGTGAAGCCCAGCTTGTCCGCCGGGCCGGTGATCAGCGTCAGGATGCCGGGACCATGCCCCGTCATCACCGAATCGCCGTGGATGCACAGGCAGATCGCCACCCAGCCGGGCCGGAACGACCGGCCGAACCGGTGGTCCACGTCGCGGATCGCGATCAGGTCGCCCAGCCGCATCGTGTCGATGCCGAGGTCCGCCATCAGCGCGCGGTCGCCCGACATCAGGTCCTGGTCCACGAATTCGGCGTTCAGTTCCGCGCCCGACCCCATGATGCGGGCGGGCAGTTCCATCGCCACCGGGCAGATCACCTGCCCGTTTTCTTCCCGCAGACCATAGCCCCGAGCCAGTGCCGGGGACGTCTTCTTGAACTCGATCATCGGATAGCCGGACAGCCTTATGCCCCGGCCCACCGCCCGTATCTGCACCGTGTCGCCGATGGTCATCCGGTCCAGCACGTCCGCCTCGAAATCCACGAGGATGCGCGCATGCTCGCCGGTGACGATGCCCGTGGCGCCCTTCGCCAGCCCACTGACCACCGTCGCCTCGTTCCCGATGCAGGTCAGGTAGTGCAGCGCGAAATCGGCCTTCTCGTCGGCGTTGGCGATGGACACGCCGGGCTCCACATGGTCCCCCGCCCAGCCGAACGCCCGGTCACCCACCCGCGCGTTGTAGGTGATGCCGTACATGCCGGGCAGCACATCGGCCCGGCCATCGGGCCAGTGGACATATCCGTTCGGGCGCATGGCCGGCTGGCTGACCTGTCCGGTCACCCCCATTTCCACCAGCCCGCCCGTTTCGAAGGCGAGTTCGCTCATCCGGTCCGCTCCCTGTCGCGGTCTTTTCGTTTCGCGGTCTGCCGCCCGCATCGGGTGCTTGACAGCCGCGCATTTCGCAAACCATACTCGGCCCGTCGATTGTCGACAATATCCAAAATACAGTCACCGCACAGGGGACGAAGACGACAGGGAAGGACGACCGCGCGATGGGCTACACCGCCCTTCTGTCCCGCATGGGGCAGGTCAACGACGTGCTGAACGCCAAGTCCGTGCTGGCCTGGGACGCGCGCACCAAGATGCCGCCGGGCGGGGCGGAAACCCGCGCCAAGCAGATCGCCACCCTGTCCGTCATGGCCCGCGACATGGTCGCCGACGACGAGACCCTGCGCCTTGTGGAATCCGCCGAGGCCGAGGTGCAGCATCACGGCGCGGACACCGTGGAACGCGCCATCGTCGCCCGGGTGCGCGAGGCCGCCGAATACCACCGCCGCATCCCGGCGGCCCTTGTGGAAGCCCGCGCCGAACTCGGGTCCGTCGGGCAGGACATCTGGGCCCGTGCCCGCGCCGCCGACGACTTCGCCTCCTTCGCGCCGCACGTGGAAAAGACGGTCGCGCTCAACCGCGAGATGGCCGAGCACATCGGCTATTCCGGCCACCCCTACGACGCGCTGATGCACCGGTTCGAACCGGGCGAGACGGTCGCAACCCTGAAGCCCCTGTTCGCCCGCCTGCGGCAGGCCATGCTGCCGCTGTTGCGCGCCATCGCCGACCGCCCGGCGCCCCGCGTCGATTTCCTGGAACGCAACTACCCGGTGGACGCGCAACTGGCCTTCGGCCTGAAGATGGCGGAACGCATCGGCTACGACCTGACGCGCGGGCGGCTCGATACCACCGTGCATCCGTTCGAGGTCAGCTTCACCCGCCAGGACGTGCGCATCACCACCCGTGTGAATGCCAACTGGATGCCGATGAGCCTGTTCGGGTCCCTGCACGAGGCCGGCCACGCGCTGTATGAACAGAACGTCGATCCCGCCTATACCCGCACGCCGCTGGCAACCGACCTGATCGGGCTTTACGCCGTCGGCGGCGTCAGCTTCGGCGCCCACGAAAGCCAGTCCCGCCTGTTCGAGAACCACGTGGGCCGGTCGCGCGAATTCTGGGAACTGAACTTCCCCGAGGCGCAGGCGGCCTACCCCGACCAGCTTCACGACATCGACGCCGACACCTTCTGGCGCGCGATCAATCGCGTGCAGCCCGGATTCATCCGGGTGGAAGCGGACGAGCTGACCTACGACTTCCACATCATGCTGCGCGTGGACATCGAGGCCGCGCTGATCGACGGCTCCCTTTCCGTGAAGGACCTGCCCGAGGCGTGGAACGCCAAGATCAAGGAATACCTCGGCCTCGACGTGCCCAGCAACCGGCTGGGCGTGCTGCAGGACGTGCACTGGTCCTCGGGCCAGATCGGCACCTTCTGCAACTACACCATCGGCAACGTCATGGCCGGGCAGCTTTACGAAACGGCCGTCAGGGACAACGCCGTGGCCGACGGCCTGGCCCGCGCCGACTACGCGCCCCTGCGGCAGTGGATGACGGATCATGTCCACACCCACGGCCGCCGCTATTCCCGCGATGAACTCCTCGTGCGTGCCACGGGCCGCACGCTCGACCCCGAGCCCTACATCGCGCACCTGACCGCCAAATACTCCGACATCTACGGGCTGCCCCATGCCGCATGACATGACCACACGCCTCGCCCGCCGGGTGAAGCTCAAGGACGCGCACATCATCACCCGCATGGCGGACATCGCCGAGGGGCTGACCGACGTCATCAAGCTGGGCCGGGGCGACCCCGACCTCGACACGCCCCCCCACATCATCGCCGCGGGGCAAAAGGCGCTGGCCGATGGTGCCACGCACTACACCCACCCCTTGGGCATCCCCGCCCTGCGGCAGGCCATTGCCGACAACATCCGCGCCTATGGCGGGGCCGACTATGCGCCCGAGAACATCGTGGTCACGCCGGGCGGCCAACAGGCCATGTTCATCATCGCGCTGGGCCTTCTGGACCCGGGCGACGAGGTCCTCGTCCCCTGCCCCGGCTACAACCCCTACCATCAGGCGGCGGAACTGTCGGAAGCGACCGTGGTCAACATCCGCACCACGATCGAGACGAACTTCACGCTCACCGCCGAGATGGTGCGCGCCCACATCTCGCCGCGGTCGAAGATCCTTGTCCTGATCAACCCCAACAACCCGACCGGCACCGTCACCCCCCCGGCCGAGGTCGCGCGCATCGCCGAGGTGGCGCGCGAACACGACCTCATCGTCATCTCCGACGAAATCTACGCCCGCCTCACCTACGGCAACCACACCGTCCAGCCGGTGGCGGCCCTGCCCGGCATGTTCGAACGCACCATCACGCTCTCGGGCCTGTCCAAGGCCTATGCCATGACCGGCTGGCGCGTGGGCTACTTCGCCGGGCCCCCCAGCCTGATCCCCGCGCTCGCCGAGATCAACCACGCCTTCGCCATCTCGACCGCCGCCGTCAGCCAGTACGCGGCCCTCGCCGCGCTGACCGGCCCGCAGGATTGCGTCGAGGAGATGCGCCAGACCTACGACACCCGCCGCCGCGCGCTGTGCGACGGGCTGGCCTCGCTCGGCATCCCCCACGCCGAACCGCAGGGGGCGTTCTACGTCTATGCCGACGTCTCCGTCACCGGCCTGCCCGCCAGCGCCTTCTGCGAGCGCCTCCTGCGCGAGGCGCGCGTGCTCGCCTATCCCGGCACGATCTACG
>DBBA01000213.1 GCA_002291955.1 Rhodobacteraceae bacterium UBA996
GCGCTGCCGCGGTTGATCGCCAGCGCGTCCTGCGCCAGCCGCGCGCCGCCTTCCACGTCGCCCTGCATCAGAAGCCGCATCTGGCTGACCAGCGCCAGGACCAGGCTGTTCCTCGGGTCCATCTCGATCGCGCGGGCGGCAAAGGCCTCGGCCTCGGCGGCCAGTACCTGCCAGTCCTGCCCGGTGCGTTCCACCGCCATGATCATCCGCAGGAAGCAGCGCCAGGCCCAGTGCACCGCGCGGGGGCGGATCCCCTCGGCCTGTTCGATCAGGCGGTCGGCGGCCAGCATGCGGGCCGCGTCGAAGCTGAACATCTCGGTCAGGGCGCGCGACAGGACGACATCGGCCAGCCGGGTGGCATGGACGCCCGCCGGGTCCTGCGACAGCGCGGCCACGGCATGTTCGGCCGCCTCGTGCGCGAGCTTGTACAGTTCGGGGCTGTTGAGCAGATCCGATTCGGTCATCGGCACGGCGACGTGGCGTGTCCAGATCAGCCGGCGGCGCAGGGTGTCGTTCAGGCGCAGCGTGAAGTAGCCCGTGCCGCCATGCGCCACGACCGAGGTCGTCAGGCCGAACACCGGCGCGCCGTCGGCAGGATCGGCCGGCCCTTGGTCGCCGGTCTGGAACACGAAATCGGCGCTGTCGGACAGGTTGCGCACCACCTGGTCGCTGACGATCTCGGACAGGAGCGACTCGATCCGGCTGCCTGCGACATCGTTGGTGATCGTCAGGACCGGCGCGGGCGGACCCAGGCGCACGGCCTTGGCGCTGCCCGCGATGGGCCAGCCCAGCGCCGCCGCGGTCTCGGCCAGCCAGCGGTCGAAGGCGGGATCCCGCGGGTCGAGCCCCTCGAGCAGGTAGCGCCCCGGCTGCGGGGCGGCATCGGCGGCAAGGACATCGGTGAGAAACGCCTCGGGCTGCAACCAGATGTCGCGCCGGTCGGCGTCGATCAGATCGCGCAGGTCCCCGAAGCTGCGGCGGATTTCCGTCAGCGCCTGGCGCAGGCTGGCGTTGGCCTGCTCGGCGTCGCGGGTGGACCACAGGGTGGCCTCGATCCAGCGCCGCGGGCGCGCCATGCCCGGTGTCAGCAGCAGGATCGCCAGAAGCGCGCGCGCCTTGGTGCCGCGCGGGGTCAGGTCGGCCCCGGCGCCGTCGGTCAGGCGAAAGGCCCCCTCGCAGGTGGCGCGAACGGGCAACTGGCCGCCAGGTGTCGGTTGTCCGGCAACGGTCATGGTGTGCGGCAATCCTCGTGGGACCGGCGGACCGGCCGGGCCTTTGGCGCACCATTCCACGCCCGACCGTGAATGTCGCGGAAAATGTTGCCGTAGCGGCAGCGGCACCGGGTCTGCCATGTTGACGGATCGCCCGTGCCGCCTGATTCTCGGGCGCGGGGTGCATGGGGTGCACGGGGGTTCTGACATGAGCATCGGACTGGCCGGACCGCATGGGCCACACGGCCCGCACGGGCCGCACGGGCCCCACGGACCGCACGGGCCCCATGGTCCGCACGGACCGCACGGCGGGGCGGCCACGGCATCGCCCGCCGGTCTGATGACCTCGGCCGAGGGGATCCTGGGTGACTGGGACGGGTCGCACGGGCGCGTGCCGGTCCCCGACAAGGACGAGTGGCGCGCGTTCGAGCGGGTGGACGACTGGGTGAAGCTGGCCATCCTGGAGACGCACCTGTCGGACGTGCTGACGGTGGCGCGGACCCACGGACCTGTCCCAGCGATCGTGATGCGGGGCGGGCCCGCGGTGGCGGTGGCCGCCCCCCCGGCGACCTATGTGCCGCAACTCGCCCACCTGCGCGCCTATGCCGACCTGCGCGCCGACCGGCTGGTCGAGATCGAGGGGCAGGTCACCGACCTGATCGTGTGGTTCAGCCAGATCGGCCAGCTGACGCGGCCCGACCGCAAGTGGAGCCGCCTGTTCCTGACCGCGGTGCAGGAACTGGTGGCGACGCTGGTGATGAACGTGAAGCACCGGATCAACGCGCCGCGTCCGACCGACTATGCGGCGGGTGTGCTGCCGGTGATCCGCACGCCCACCCATTCCTCGCTGCCCTCGGGCCACGCGGCCGAGGCATTCGCGCTGGCGACCCTGATCGAGGGGCTGAGGCGCGGCGTGCCGCAGCCTGTCACCGACATGACCCCGGCCGACGTGACGGCAAGCCTGCCCCTGCGGCTGGCCGCGCGGATCGCCGAGAACCGGGTGGTCGCAGGGGTGCACTTTCCGGTGGACAGCGCGGCGGGGGCGGCGCTGGGAATCGGGGCGGCGGAAGCGGTGATGTGCGCCTGCGTGGGCGGTCCGATGCCCGTGCCGTCGCTCTGGACGTTCGAGGGCGATGCGCTGGGGGGCGAGGATTTCCTGCTGGCCACGCTGGCCGAGCGCGCGCCTGCCTTTGCCGTGACCCCGGGAGCTGCCGCAGCCCCGCCTGCGTCCAGCCTGCTGGCGACGCTCTGGGCCCTGTCCATGCCCGAGTGGCAGGTCTGATGGCGGGTCGGGTGGCGGGTCGGGTGGCCGGTCTTGCGGCGGGCATGGTCCCCCGTCCGCGCCTGCGCTAGGCTCTGGCCGTCGGGGGCAGGGGACCGGAGCGCGCGGCGTGGCAGGGCTGGAAGGGCTGGCAGTTCTGGTCGGGCTCGCGCTGCTTGCGCTGCCGGTGGCCGTCATCTGGCTTCTGGTCGTCGTGACGGGGCTGCGCCGCCGGGTCGCGGCGCTCGAGGACCGGTTGGCAGACCGCGGGCCTGCGCGGGCGGCCGGTCCGGCGCCCGCAGCCGCAGCCGCCCCGTCGGGCGACCCTCGATCCCGCCCGGACGTCCCCGGTCTGCCGGATGCCAGCGCGGCCACGGAGGTTGCGGTCCCCGATCCGGCGGTCCCGGATGGCGCGTCCGACGTCCCGCAGCCGACCGCCGAGCCTGCAAACCCCTGGACGGCGGCCCGCGGTCGCCCGGTTGCGCCGACCGCCACGCCGAATGCCGACCTGCCTGCCGTGTCGTCCCGTCCCTCGATCCTCGCGCCGCTGGGGGCCTGGATCGCGGCGAACTGGGTCTATGCGGTGGCCGCGGCGTCCCTGATCGCGGCGGGGGTGTTCCTGCTGGAATACGGCATCGACGAGGGGCTGTTGCCCCCCGCCGCCCGGGTGATCGCGGCCTTTGCCCTGGGCGCCGCGCTGGTGGCCGCGGGCGAGCGCATCCGCGGAACGAAGGTCGGCGACGAGGAGGGCGCGACGGCGTTCCTGCCCTCGACCTTCTCGGGCGCGGGGCTGGTGGTGATGTTCGTGGCGCTGATCTCGGCCCGGGGGGTCTACGGGCTGATCGGCCCGGTCCCGACGCTGGCGGGGCTGGTGGGCGTGTCGGGCTTTGCGGTGTGGCTTGGCTGGCGGCACGGGCCGTTCCTGGCGGCGCTGGGGCTTCTGGGCGCCACCGCCGCGCCGTTCCTGACCCGGGGCAGCGCGGACAGTGCCGACTGGCTGTACGGCTGGTTCGGGATCGTGGCGCTGACCGGACTGGCGGTGGATGCCGTGCGGCGCTGGGGCTGGGTGTCGGCGCTGGCGCTGGGCTGCGGCTATGGCGGGGCGGCGCTGCTTCTGGCCGCAGGCGGCGGGCTGGCGGGGGCGCTGTCGCTGTGGGCCGCGCTGCCCTTGCTGGCGGTGGCCGTGCCACGGGCCGAACTGGTGCCGACCCATCCCGGTCCGGCGCTGGTGGACGCCCTGCGCGCGCGGGTCTGGCCGAGTGTCCCGGTGATGCTTGCCGCTGCGGCGGTGGCGCTGTCGTCGGTCCTTCTCGTTCTTGCCATCCCCGACGCCGGTCCTGCCGAGGGCTGGCTGGCGCTGGTGCTTCTGGCGGGGCTTGCCGCGGGGCTGATCCTCTGGACCCGCGCGGCGCCCGGCCTGTGGGACGCGGCGCTGGTGCCCGGCGCCGGGTTCGTGGCCGCGCTGGTTCTGGCGGGCGCGGGCGGGTCGGTGGTCGTGACCGATTTCCTGGCACGGGGTGCCATGGTCGCCGAACAAGGCCTGCCGTGGGATGCGACCATGGCCGTGGGGCTGGCGGCGCTCGTGTCGCTGGCGGCTGCTGTCCGCGCCCTGTCGGACGACACGCGGTCGCCGCTCTGGGCCGGGGCGGCGGCGGTGGTCGCGCCCGGGGCCATGGTGGCGATGGAACTGTTCTGGGCGCCCGCCGCGGTGATCGGACCCTGGCAGTGGGCGATCCACGCGCTGGTGCTGGCCGCGGGGTTCACCCTGCTGGCAGAGCGTCTTGCCCGAGCGGACGCCCCCGACCGGGGCCGTGCGGCGCTGGCGGTCCTCGCGGTGCTGTCGCTGCTCTCGCTCGCCCTGTTCCTGATCCTGACCAAGGCGCCCCTGACGCTGGCCCTGTCGGCGATGCTGGTGGCGGCCGTGGCGCTCGACCGGCGTCTCGGGATGCCGGGGCTTGCGCTCTTCGTGCAGGTGGGGGTGCCGGTGATCGGCTACCGCCTGCTGGTCGATCCGGGCCTGATCTGGGCCTACGAGGCGCCGTTGTTTCAGGTGGTGCTGGCGTACCTTGCCCCCGTCGCCGGGTGCCTGACCGCGCTCGCGCTTCTGCGCGGGGCGGATCGGCCGGTGTCTCGGGTGGTGCTGGAAACCGCGGTGGCAGGCTTTGCCGGGATCGCCGCGTCGGTGCTGATCTTTCGTGGACTGCTCGAAACCGTCAGCCCCTATGGCGCGCTGGGTCACTGGTCCCTGTCGCTCCAGGGCACGATCTGGCTGATTGTCGCGCTGGTGCAGGTGGCGCGGGGCATGCTGCCGGGGCCGCTGCGCTGGCTGCGGCGGGGACTGGCCGCCGTCGCGCTGGTGCTGGCGACCGCGTTCTACCTCGGCGGGCCGGTCGCGCTGTCGCCGCTGTGGTCGTGGGACCAGCCGGTTGCGGGTGTGATCGTGCTGAACACGCTGCTCATCGCCTATGCGATGCCTGCCGCGCTGATGCTGTGGGCCGCGCGGAACGCGCCGGGACTGGC
Source organism: Rhodobacteraceae bacterium UBA996 (assembly GCA_002291955.1). Lineage (GTDB taxonomy): Bacteria > Pseudomonadota > Alphaproteobacteria > Rhodobacterales > Rhodobacteraceae > UBA996. The sequence continues at coordinate 4,993 of DBBA01000213.1, forward strand.
TGACTGGGGCCGGGGCGCGCTGGCGGTGGTGGGAGGGGTGTTCGCGCTGGCTTGGGTCGGGCTGGCGATCCGGCACGCGTGGCAGGGGCCGGACCTGTCGCGCGCGGGCGTCGCGGATGGCGAGCTATACACCTACACCATCGCCCTGATCGCGCTGGGGGCAGGGCTGTTGTGGCAGGCGATCCGGGCACGGTCGGTGCTGCTGCGCCGCATCGCCATGACCGTGATCGGCCTGACGGCGGCCAAGGTGTTCCTGATCGACGCGGGCGGGCTGACCGGCCTCATGCGGGTGTTCGCGTTCCTGGCACTCGGCCTGTCGCTGGCGGGGCTCGCGTGGCTCAACCGCTGGGCCGCCGAACGGGGCGGTTCCCGCGACTGACGCCTCTCGACTTGCGGCGGCACCGGCCCTATACCGCGCCCCATGTCGTGGGTTCGGATCATCGCCCGAATTAGCCGCCCGGCGCGCTGACGCGTTGCCGGGCCTTCGGGCGTCTGCGGGGTCCGCGCGCCGATCCGACCGTTCCCGACACCCCATCCGACAGGACTGATCCC
>DBBA01000044.1 GCA_002291955.1 Rhodobacteraceae bacterium UBA996
GCCCGCGCCGCCATAGAACACGTCGTCGCCCCGGCCGAAGTCCTCGATCGCCGCGAACAGGTCGTTACCGTCGCCGCCGAACACGGTGTCGTCGCCGCCGCCCGCGTCGATCCAGTCGTTTCCGCTGCCCAGGTCCACCCAGTCGTCGCCGAACCCGGCCCAGACCCGGTCGTTGCCGTCCAGCGCCAGGACCTTGTCGTTGCCGTTGCCGCCGTACAGGCTGTCGTTGCCGGCGCCGCCGTCCATCAGGTCGTCGTCCAGGCCACCATACATCACGTCGTCGCCCGCGCCGCCGTCCAGCGTGTCGCGCCCGGCGTCGCCCTGCAGCGTGTCGTTGCCGTCCCCGCCGAACAGCCGGTCGGTGCCGTCCTGCCCGCGCAGGCTGTCGTTGCCGGTGCCGCCGTAGAACACGTCGTTGCCGAACGATCCCTCGATGGTGTCGTTGCCATCGCCGCCGTAGATCTCGTCGGTGCTGGCGCTCTTCTCCGCGCGCCAGTCCTCGAAGCTCAGACCGGAATCGGTCCGCCCGGTCAGCCAGCGCACGTCGATCAGGTCGTCGCCGTCGCCGCCGTAGATCAGGTTCGATCCGGCCCCGCCGTGGATCGTGTCGTTGCCCGCGCCGCCGTCGATCACGTCGTCGCCGTCGCGCGAGCGGATGCTGTCGTCGCCCGCGCCCGCGAACACCAGGTCAAGCGTCTGGCCGCCGGTGACGGTGTCCGATCCGCCCCCCGCCAGAAAGGCGTTCGGGCCGGTCGTGCCGGTCATCTGGTCATTGCCGCCGGTGCCCACGAACAGGGTCGCGGTAAAGGCAGCGGGGTTGCGGTCGGGGTCGAAGGCGCTGGTCATGTCGTCTCCGTCGGTGAAATGGCCTGCCCACGGGATTCCCGAAATGCTGCAACCGCAGAAGCCGTAAATTCCGGGCAATTCGCCGGAACTGCCCGTTCCGGCCCGGAAAACTGCGGTCAGAGTTGATCGGGCGTTACTCGGTGCAATTGTCCGCGTTCTTTGCAGGGCGCGAATTGCTGCACCTGCAAAATTTAACCTGCCGTTCAGGGATGGGCGGCATGACCTCGGCCCGGTGGTGGGTTCCGTCAGGCGAGGGAGTCATTTCGGAATGGCGACGATACCAGGTACGGCTTTCAACGACTTCATCTTCGGCACGTCGGCGGGCGACTTCGTCGTGGCCGGGGCCGGGGATGATCAGGTGTTCTCGGGCAGCGGCGACGATGTCGTGTTCGGCGGCTCGGGCAAGGACCTGCTCAACGGCGGCAGCGGTGCCGACACGTTGCGCGGCGGCGACGACGACGATCAGGTGATCGGCGGGTCGGGCGACGACATGCTGTTCGGCGACATGGGCAACGACACGCTTCTCGGCGGTGCCGGGAACGATGTCGCCAGCGGCGGCAAGGGCGACGACCTGATGGTCGGCGGCGCGGGCGACGACACGCTGTCGGGCGACCAGGGCGATGACGAGCTTCTGGGCGGCGCGGGCGATGACGTGCTGTCCGGCGGCGACGGCGACGATGCGCTCTATGGCGATGCCGGCGACGACAACCTGACCGGCGGCGCGGGCGATGACGCGCTGTTCGGCGGCGCCGGGGCCGATACGCTGGATGGCGGTGCGGGCGACGACGTCATGTGGGGAGGCGCGGGCAACGACCTGTTCGTGTTCTCGGGCGGCGCCGACATGATCATGGACTTCGACGAGGGCGACGTGCTGCAGATCTCGCGCAGCCTGCAGGGCGTGACCCTCGACAAGCCCGAGGACCTGTCGGACTACGCCATCGACCTGGGCGAGGCCGGCACGCTGATCGACTTCGGGCAGGGCGACAGCATCCTCTTGCAGGGTGTCTCGATGGACGAACTGTCGTCCGACTGGGGCAAGTACGTCTCGATCGTCTAGCGCGCACCGGGCCGGACCCCGCCCGGGGACCGGCCCGATCCTTTCTGACGCAGGTCAACGGTGGGGTCGGACCGCATCATGCTGCAGGCTGTTCCGTCAATCGGCTGGCGTCACGCGGGCGGGGCAGGGGCGGATGACGCGGCCGACGCGGACCCCGCGACCCCGATGGCCTGGCTGGTCGGCCTCGCGCCCACCGCGACGCTTGCCATGTTCGACCTGCCCCCCGGGGTTCCCGTGCCGGCCGGGCAGATCGACGGCCTGCTCGATGGCACGCCCTTGCCCCGTCCGGTCCTGTCCACCCGGCTCGCGCTGCGTACGGGCGGCACGCGCTGCCTTGTCCTTCTGCCCCGCGCGGCGTCCGACCTGGCCCGCGCCCCGCTCCGGTTCCGCCTTGCGGGCCGCACGGTCGCCCTCGTCGATCCGGACTGGCTGCAGTCCCCCCTCGTGCCCCGCGACGACCTGATCGACGGCGTGGCCCCCACGGCCGTGCCCCGCCTGATCCGGTTCCTTCTGCCCAACGTGGCCGCCCGGCTCACGCCCGCCGACATGCCCGACTTCCGCGCCACGGTCCGCGCGCTGCTCGACCGGCTGGACGTCGCCCGCGGCACCCTCGCGCTGCGCTGTGCCGCCGGGGACAGCACCCTGATCCTGACCTATCGCCTGAATGGCCCCGTGGACGGCCGCCTGCCGCCCGATGCCGTGCTCCTCGGTCCGCAGCGGGTGGACAGCGTGGCCCCGCTCGTTGCCTGCGCCGAAGGGGCGGACCTTCTGCACCTGGCCCTGCCGCACCGCGCGCTGCGGCCGATCCCCGACATCGTGCTGGTGGGCGCCCGGACGCTGTATCTCGCGGCCGAGGCGGCACCCCTCGCCGCCGATCCCGCGGATTGGCTCGGCCGTCGCCCGGCGGCGGTCCGCACCTGGGCCGAGGCGGTGCTTTCCCGCGCAGCGCCCACCGATGCCGGTGCCGCGGCGGTGCTGGCCGATGGCCGGGTGACCCCGGACGAAGCCCCGGCCGTGCGGCGCGCCCATGTCGCCGCCACCCGGACCGGCGTGCTCGTCTGGGCCGATGTCGGTGACCCGCGGGGCCTGGGCGCGACCCTGCACCTCCAGTGTCGCGGCCATACGGCCCGGTTCGCCCTGCCGGACGGCGGACAGGTCCGGGCGTTCCTGCCCTGGCACCCATCCCCGGACCGCGACGCCCCCCGTCCCGGCGACACACTGCGCCTGCGCGTCTGCGGCCGTTCGGGGCGCCCCCTGGCCACCCTCGACACACCGCTGTCCGCCCTCGCGGCAGCACTGCCCGACGGCTTTGCCACGGACGACCCGCAGGCCCTTGCACCCTCGCTCGCCCGCGCCTGGGCCGACCGCCTGCCGCCCGCCACGGGGGCGACGGTCCTGCCCTGCGGCCCCGCCGCAGCGCGCCCGCGCCTGACCCTGATCACCCCGCTCACCCCCGATCCCGACATGATCCGCGCCCGCGCCACCCTGGTCGCGGCCGAGGGTCCGGGGGTCGAGGTCGATTGCCTGTCCACCGGCCACCCGGCCCCGGCGCTGGTGGCACTTCTGGCACAGGTCGCGCGGACGACGGGGGTCGCCCACCGCATCCTCGTCCTTCCCGACGCCACGCCCGCGGTCGATGCCGTGCTGGCCGGCCTGCACACCGCCCGCGGGACCGACACGCTGCTTCTCGGCGCATCGGTCCTGCCGGACGGCGCGGGCTGGCTGACGCGCCTCCTTGGCGCGCTCGAGGGCCTGCAGGGCACCGGGATCCTCGGCGGCACGGTCCTGCATCCCGACGGCGCGGTGCACCACGCGGGCGGCCGTCTGGGCGTGTCGGACGACGGTCTGCCGCGCATGTCCTGGACCGCGACGGGCCTGCCTGCCGCGGACCTCGGCACCGGCACCACCCTGCGCAGCGACCTCTTCACGGTGGACGCTGCGGTCCTGACCGGGGCCGGCCGCGCGGCCATCCTCGCGGCCGGGGCCTGCCTGCCCGATCCCGACCTTGCGATGCTGCCCGCGATCCTGCGGGCCGGGGCCGGGCAGGTGTCGCTGGCCTGCCGCTTCACCCGCTTCGGCGGCCCGCCCGGACCCGACCCCGTCGCCCGCGCGGCCAGCCTGTGGCTGATCGCCGACGCCGCCGCCGGTCCGACCGGTGCCGCCGACACCCCGACCCCCGACACCACGACCCCCG
>DBBA01000279.1 GCA_002291955.1 Rhodobacteraceae bacterium UBA996
GTGGCCGACCTGATGGAGGCGGGCGCCCATGTGGTGACGCGCGCCATGTGCATGGAGGGCGTGGCCGACATGATCCACGACGTGCAGGTCGAGGCGACGTTCCCGGACGGGACGAAGCTGGTGACGGTGCACCATCCGGTGCGGTGAATGGAGGGGTAGAGGGGGCTGTCTGCCCCCCGCCGGGGCGATGCCCCGGCCCCCCCCCGAGGATATTTGGAGCACGTCGAAGGAGATGCGGGCATGATCCCTGGCGAAGTGATGGCGGCGGCGGGCGAGATCGAGCTGAACGCAGGGCGCGCGCAGGTAGTGCTGACGGTGGCCAATACCGGCGACCGGCCGGTGCAGGTCGGCAGCCACTATCATTTCGCCGAGACCAATCCGGGGCTGGCCTTTGATCGGGCGCAAGCGCGGGGGATGCGGCTGGACATTCCGGCGGGCACCGCGGTGCGGTTCGAGCCCGGCCAGACGCGCGAGGTGCGGCTGGTCGCCATGTCGGGCGTGCGCGAGATCTGGGGGTTCAACAAGGCCGTGCAGGGCAAGCTGTAGCCCACGGCGGAACGGGAGGGACGGAACCATGTGCCATGCCTGCGTGATCGCGGGGGCGAAGGCTGCGATGCTGTCGCGGCGGGGGTTGTTCGGGGCCGGGGCGGCCTTTGCCGCCGTGGCCTCGGGGCTGGCGGCGGCGCGTCCGGCGCTGGCGCAGGCGGGCGGCCGGGTCGTGGACCTGACGCATGCCTATGACGGGGCGTTCCCGACCTTTGGCGGGACGCCCGGCATCCTGTACGAGAAGACCGTGAAGTTCGAGGAGCAGGGCTACCAGCTGTACCGGCTGACCATCGACGAGCACACCGGCACCCATATCGACGCCCCCCTGCACTTCAGCGCCGATGGCACGAGCGTCGATCAGCTGGCACCCGAGGCGCTGGTCTGCCCGCTGTGCGTGGTGGACATTGCCGCCAAGGCCGCCGAGGACGCGAACGCCATGGTCGAGGCGGCGGATATCGAGGCCTGGATCAGCGCGAACGGCGCGATCCCGGCGGGGGCCTGTGTCGCCATGCACTCGGGCTGGGCGGCGAAGATCGCGGCGCCGGAGTACCGCAACACGCCCGAGGGGGCCTTCGCGTTCCCCGGGTTCGCGCGGTCGGCGAGCGACATGCTGCTGGAGATGGGCGTCGCGGCGATCGCGGTGGACACGCTGTCGCTTGACCCCGGCAACTCGGCCGACTTTGCCGTGCACTATTCCTGGTTGCCCGCGGGGCGCTACGGGATCGAGAACGTGGCGAACCTGGACCAGGTGCCCGCCACGGGGGCGACGGTGTTCGTCGGCGCACCGAAGCATGCGGGCGGGACGGGCGGCCCGGCGCGGGTGCTGGCGGTCGTCTGAGGGGCGGTGTGATGGGAACGGTGCCCCTGCTGACGGACGCCGAGGCCGACCCCGCGGCGCGGGCGGAATTCGACGATATCCGGGCCAAGCGGGGCACCGACTACGTCAACAACTTCTGGCGGGCGCTGGCGCATGATCCGGCGCTGCTGGCTGCGACGTGGGAGCGGGTGCAGGCAGTGATGGCGCCCGGTGCGCTCGACCCCTTGGTGAAGGAGCTGGTCTATGTGGCGGTGTCCACCGCGAACGGCTGCGGGTACTGTGTGCATTCCCACACTGCGGCGGCCAAGGCCAAGGGAATGACCCCCGCGATGCATGGCGAGTTGCTGGCCGTGATCGCTATGGCCGCGCAGACGAACGCGCTGGCCACGGCGCTGGGGGTCGAGATCGATGAGAGGTTCAAGGCGTGAATAGCAGGCTGCGGCGGCAAGTCGAGCAACTGGCCGTGGAGAATCATCGCTGCCCGGCATTTTCACGCCGGGCAGCCTGTTCAAGCCAGTTCGTGCTACCACCATCCGCGCCACTGACCGAGCATGGTCAGAAGCGTGATCAAGTGCGCACCGGCGTAAAGCCAGAACGCGACGTTGCTCATCTGCGAATCCCGGTTGGGTGTAGGTGTTCACGCGCTCATTTGCGCGTCACTAGTCCGGTCGTGCGATCTCCGGTCTTTCTTCGCACTGGTGCCGAGACGCGACCTCGGCATACACCAAGACACAACATATGGTGCCGAAGCAGGCCCGTCAACTAAGAGTAGATGTCATGCCCACCCGCATCTCCCGCGCCGCCTATGCCGACATGTACGGTCCCACCACCGGGGACCGGGTGCGGCTGGCCGACACCGACTTGATCATCGAGGTGGAGCGCGACCTGACCGCGTTGAGCGTGGGCGCGGCGATGTCGGGCGGAACCGGCTCGAACGCTGCGGTCTATGGCGAGGAGGTCAAGTTCGGCGGCGGCAAGGTGATCCGCGACGGCATGGGCCAGTCGCAGCGCACCCGTGCCGAGGGGGCGGTGGACACCGTCATCACCAATGCGGTGATCGTGGACCATACCGGCATCACCAAGGCCGACGTGGGCCTGCGCGACGGGTGCATCCACAGGATCGGCAAGGCGGGCAACCCTGACACGCAGCCGGGCGTCAACATCATCGTGGGCCCCGGGACCGAGGTCATCGCGGGCGAGGGGCGGATTCTGACCGCGGGGGGGCTGGATGTGCACATCCACTTCATCTGCCCGCAGCAGATCGACGATGCCCTGCATTCCGGTCTGACGACGATGCTGGGCGGCGGCACCGGGCCTGCGCATGGCACGCTCGCCACCACATGCACACCGGGGCCCTGGCACATCATGCGGATGATGCAGGCGGCCGATGCGTTCCCGATGAACCTGGCCTTCGCGGGCAAGGGCAACGCATCCCGCCCCGCCGCGCTGGAGGAACAGGTGCGGGCGGGCGTCGCCGCCATGAAGCTGCACGAGGACTGGGGCACCACGCCCGGGGCCATCGACTGCTGCCTGTCGGTCGCCGATGCTATGGACGTGCAGGTGATGATCCACACCGACACGCTGAACGAAAGCGGGTTCGTTGAGAATACGCTGGCGGCCATCGGAGGCCGGACCATCCATGCCTTCCACACCGAAGGGGCGGGGGGTGGCCACGCGCCCGACATCATCAAGGTCTGCGCGCACCCCAACGTTATCCCGTCGAGCACCAACCCGACGATGCCCTACACGGTGAACACGCTGGAGGAACACCTCGACATGCTGATGGTGTGCCACCACCTGGACCGCAGCATCCCCGAGGACGTGGCATTCGCAGAGTCCCGCATCCGCAAGGAGACCATCGCGGCCGAGGACATCCTGCACGACATGGGGGCGTTCTCGATCATCTCGTCGGACAGCCAGGCGATGGGGCGGGTGGGTGAGGTCATCATCCGCACCTGGCAGACGGCCCACAAGATGAAGGTGCAGCGCGGGCGCCTGCCCGAGGAACAGGGCGACAACGACAACATCCGCGTGCGTCGGTACATCGCGAAGTACACGATCAACCCGGCCATCGCGCATGGCCTGAGCCGCCATGTGGGCAGCGTGGAGGAAGGCAAGCGCGCCGACCTGTGCCTGTGGAACCCGGCGTTCTTTGGCGTGAAGCCCGAGATGGTGCTGATCGGCGGCACCATCGTGGTGGCGCAGATGGGTGACCCCAACGCCAGTATCCCGACGCCGCAGCCGGTGCATACCCGGCCAATGTGGGGCGCCTTCGGGCGGTCGGTGGAACGGTCGGCGGTGGTGTTCGCGTCCAGGGCCGGGATCGAGGCCGGGATTGCCGGGGCCTATGGCATTTCCAAGGACGTGATCGCGGTCGAGAACACGCGCGGCATCGGCAAGGCCGACATGGTGCTGAACAACGCCATGCCCGCGGTCGAGGTCCACCCCGAGACCTACGAGGTGCGGGCGGACGGGGTTCTGCTGACCTGCGAACCGGCCAGGGTGCTGCCCATGGCGCAGAGGTATTTCCTATTCTGAACAGATCGTTGACAGCCATGCTGCAGGTGCATTGCGGCCATGCCGGGGCGGGGCTGGTCCCTGCTGCCCTGCGGACCCATCTCGCGTGTCAGGGGAGTGAACCTGACACCACGAAAGGGGTTTCCCATGGCAACGATCACGACGAACGCAGGCGCTCGCGCCGCGGGCGCGACCGGCAAGAGGGCGCAGCGTGCCCCGTTCTGGACGCGGGTTCTGGATTTCCTGGCCGAGGTCGGCGAGCTGCGCGCGCGCTCGGCTCAGGTGCAGGCGCTGATGGCGCTGTCGGACGAGCAACTCGCCAAGCGCGGGCTGACGCGCGACACGATCGTGACGCATGTGTTCCGGGACAAGATGTACCTGTGATCCTGCTGCGGGGGCGTCCGTGACCGGGCGCCCCGGGGAACTGCCGCCGGTGGTGGCGCTGCACCGGCGGGGCCAAGGTCCGGATCGGGCCCCCGACGAGACGGTGGTGCTGACCTATGACGCCCGGGTGCTGCGGCGGCGGCGTCTGGTTACCGCGCGGGGGGCGGGGTTCCTGGTGGATCTGCCCGCCGTCACCGGGCTGGACCAGGGCGACCAGTTCGAGCTGGCGGACGGGCGGCTGGTCGAGGTGGTCGCGGCCGAGGAGACGCTGATCGAGGCGCGGGGCGACCTGTCACGGCTCGCGTGGCACATCGGCAACCGGCACACGCCCTGCCAGATCGAGGCCGACCGCCTGCTGATCCGCGAGGATCATGTGCTGGAAGGCATGCTGCGTGGTCTTGGCGCGCAGGTGGCGCGGGTGACGGGGCCGTTCACGCCGGAAGGCGGGGCCTACGGGATGGGGCGCCCGATGGGGCATGACCACGGGCATGGGCCCGAGCATGACCACGACCATGCGCACGGCCATCACCACGGCCACGACCATGCCCACCCGCACGACCATCACCATGACTGACGCCGCCACCGCGCCCGGCCGGACGGCCGATCTGCTGCGGCTGGCGCAATGGCTGTCGCCGGCCTTTCCGACCGGAGCCTTCGCCCATTCCCACGGGCTGGAGCAGGCGATTGCCGCGGGCGAGGTTCCCGATGCCGACGCGCTGGAGACCTGGATCGCGGACACGCTGATGTACGGGGCCGGGCGACTGGACGCGGCGTTCCTGGTGGCGGCCATGTCGGGGCGTGATGCTGACGGCCTGTCCGCGCTGGCCCGGGCGATGGCCGCGGGGCGCGAGCGGCTGGACGAGACGATGGTGCAGGGCACGGCCTTTGCGGCGACGGTGTCGGCGCTGACCGGGCAGGTCCATCCGCCCCGGCCCTTGCCCGTCGCCGTGGGTGTGGCCGCGCGGGGCCTGTCCCTGTCCCCCGCCGACGTGGCGGCGCTGTACCTGCAGTCCTTTGCCGCGACGCTGGTGTCGGTCGCGGTGCGCATCGTGCCCCTGGGCCAGACCGCGGGGCAGCAGGTGCTGGCCGCCTTGCACCCGGTCATCCTGTCGGTCGCGGCCGAGGCGGCCCTGACCCCGCCCGAGGACATGGGCACCCTGGCGCTGCGCGGCGATATCGCCGCAATGGCCCATGAAACCCTGGAGACAAGGCTGTTCCGCACATGACCAATCCCCACGGACCCCTGCGCGTGGGCATCGGCGGCCCGGTCGGCGCGGGAAAGACGACCCTGACCGAGTGGCTGTGCCGCGCGCTGGCGCACCGCTGTTCGATGGCCGTCGTGACGAACGACATCTACACGCGCGAGGATGCCGATTACCTGACCCGCGCGCAGGTGCTGCCCGCGTCCCGCATCCGCGGGGTCGAGACCGGCGGCTGCCCGCATACCGCGATCCGCGAGGATGCGTCGATCAACCTCGCCGCCATTGCGGACCTGACGCGGGCGTTCCCCGACCTCGACCTGGTTCTGGTCGAATCCGGGGGCGACAACCTTGCGGCCACCTTCAGCCCGGAACTGGCCGACCTGACCATCTACGTCATCGACACCGCGGCCGGGCAGGACATCCCGCGCAAGCGCGGGCCGGGCGTGGCGCGGTCGGACCTGCTGGTGGTCAACAAGACCGACCTTGCGCCGCATGTGGGGGTCGATCCGGTGCTGCTGGAAGCGGATGCCCGCGCGGCGCGGGGGACGCGGCCGCTGGTCATGGCGCAGTTGCGCCACGGACGCGGCGTCGACGCGGTGGTGGCGTTCCTCGAGCGTGAGGGCGGGCTGGTGCTTGCCCCCCTGGCGACGGCTAGCGCTGCGCCTGGCTGACGGTTCGGCTGACCGGGTGGCTCACGGGGCGCCGCGCGCGGACCCGGGGCAGGCTGCGGCCCTGTGCGGCCAGCTGCGCCTCGGCCCGTTCCAGGTGGATCTGGAACAGGCGGCCGCCGCCGCGCCGCACCGCTGACCGGCACAGAAGCCCTGCAAGCCAGGGCCTGCGCGCTTCGACCAGCCGCTTCAGCACGCCGCGCAGGTAGGGCGCATAGCGGTGGCGCACGCGCAGCAACCGGTGGATCGCCCGTGCCGACAAGCGGCCGCGCCCGGCCAGTTCCAGCACCTCGGGGATGACCCGCATCAGGCGCAGGTCATCGGCCAGCGCAGGCCCGAAGCCGCGGCAGCGGATGCGGACGACCTGCGGGCCGTCGAACAGGCTGGCGTGCATCGCGTCCAAGGGCTCGGCCGGGTCGTAGAACAGCCAGACCTCGTCGGCGGCCTCGACCATCAGCGGTGCGTAGGCGTAGCGGGAGGTGAAATCCGTCCGCCGTGTCGCGGGGTAGCGGTCGTCCCATTCCACGCGGCTGCGGTCGAGCGTCGCGACCGGGGCGACCGCCACCACCACCGACCCGGGGGCCGCAACCGAACAGGCGCAGGCGGCATAGGCGCCCATGCCGGTGCCGTGGAAGATGACGCGGTCGAAGTCCTCGAAGAAGCCTTCCTCGATCAGCCGGTCGAGGTAGCCCCAGACCGCGGGATCCCGGAACCAGGTCTCCTCGTGCGCGAGGATCGTCAGTTGCGACCAGCCATGCGGATCGGCGAGGGCGAAGCCGTCGGGCACCCCGTCGGGGTCGCGGTCGCGGATCGCGGCGATGCTCTCGAAGGTCACCAGAAGGATCGGGCCCTCGTCGGTGAACACCGCACTGTGCCGCGGTCCGACCGACTGGAAGTAGCCGCGCTCCTCGCCCAGGATGTCGAGACGCGCCAGCCAGTCGGCATCGCTTGCCCTAAGGGGCATTACGGCGGGGCTCCCGCTGTCACTCACCACGCACCACTCCAGTCCTGCAACCGCGCAGGATACCCAAGCCTTAGACCACCGGAGCCGCGTCCGACAACGCCCGGATGGTGAACATACGATGAGTTTCAGGACGGGAAACGATCCCGGATCAGGTGGTTGGCGGCCGATCCTGACGCCGGGTCAGGGGCGGACGAAGCGCATCAGGCGGGCCAGGTCGGCGGGTGCGGGCACCCGGGCAGGCCCCGCCATCAGGCAGCGGGCGTAAAGCGCGCGTGTCTCCTCGGCTGCCTGCATCAGCGCGGCGAAGCGCTGGCGCCGCCAGTCCGCCGCGCCCGCGTGCAGCAGTGCAAGCTGCGGGTCGGCCATCAGCGCGGCCTTCGCGCGGTTGCGGGCGGGGGCCAGGGCGGCGATCGACGTGTCCTCCTCGTCGCACCAGTTGCGTTCCACCCAGTAGTCCATGCCGATCCGGTCGGCGTCATGGACCGCGCGGCCCCGGTCGGCCTTCAGGATGAAGCTGTCCACCGCGCCGAGGGGGTAGTGGTTCAGCTGGACCAGACCGTGGCAGTCGGTCCCGGGCGGGGTGAAACTGCCCGCGCGGGCGTAGCGCGGGGGCAGGGGGCGGCCCGACCCGTCCACCCAGACCGCCTGTCCGATGCGGGCGGGGTCGGGCGCGCGGGGGCGGTGCACGCCGGGGCGCGCATAGGTGCCGTCGTTGCGGACAAGCGTCTTGAATAGGTGCGCCCGCCAGGGCCAAGGCAGCGCCCGGGGGGCTGCACGGGTAAAGGTGTCGGGCACCGGGCGGTCGTCCCAGGCCACCACGCCCGCGTTGCCGAACAGCCGCCAGGTCAGCGTGATGGCGCTGGCCCCGGGGCAGGCGGCGACGAGTGCGGAAAGCGTGCGGTCGCCTGCGTGGACGTTCACGAATTCGTCGATGTCCAAGGGCAGGCACCAGTCCGCCCCGGTGACGAACGGGTGCCCGGCGGCCTTGTCGAGGGCGGCGAACTGCGGGCCGCGTTTCCAGGGCCCCGGGTTCGGCAGATGCGCCACCCGGCCCGTCAGCGCGGCCAGCCTGTCCAGGATCGCGTCGGTCCCATCGTCGCAGTCGTTCGAGGCGACGACGAACCGAGTCACCCCGCAGGCGATGTGATGCGCGATCCAGTCGATCAGGAACGCGCCCTCGTTCCGGACGGTCAGGATCGCGCAGATCTCCACGCGCTAGAAATCCCGCCGGAAGGTCACGACCTTGCCTTGCGAGGTCCTGGGGTAGTAGGCGAGCCCCGCGCGGGCCATCGCGTCGAACACCGCGCCCACGCCCGCCGCCCCTACCCATTGCGGGTGCAGTTCGAGGATCGCCGCGCGCAGGCCCGACAGGTCCATCAGCGGCAGGACCGTCGCCTCGGCCCCCTCGATGTCGCAGACGAGCACCGTGGGGCGCAGGTCGGCCACCACGTCGCGCGCGGCCAGCACCGGCACGTCGAGGCGTTCCGACGGCGTGTCCTTGCCCCGGCCGGTGTAGTCGTCGGCGGAGGCGCCGATGAAATCGCCTCGCAGATAGAAGGGTGCGGTCCCCGCCACCTCGCCCAGCATCCCGTGCAGGACGCGGGCGCCTGTCACCCCATTCAGCGCATGGACGCGGGCGATGTACGGCAGGAGGCGGGGGTTCGCCTCGACTGAGGTGATCGCCGCGGGGCCGATGTGGCGGGCCATGAGCGACGACATGTAGCCGATCCCGGCACCCAGTTCGAGCACGCGGTCCTCGGGCTTCACGATGGCCAGGACCGCCGCGGTCTCCTTCGCTTCGTAGGTGCCGGCGCGCAGGTTGCGCCGAGTGCGCATCTTCAGGATGTCGCGGTCGAGCGGAAAGCGCAGGCCCTGGCTTTCGATGACGGACTCGGCGTCGGTGCGGGCGTCGTCCATCGGCCTAGCTCTCCATGTCGAGCGCCAGCGCCCAGGCGGCGCGTTCGAGGGGGGTGAGGCGCAGTGCGGTGGCCTGGGCATAGAGTTCGGCAAACTCGGGCATGGCGCGCAATTCCGCGGCCTTGGCGCGGTGCCAGTCCACCGCCGCGGAGTGCAGCGCGGCAAGGGGCGCGTCCGCCATCAGCCGGTCGCGTTCGGCCTGCATCCGGGGCAGGTGGCGCAGGGCGGAACGGTCGGTCTCGTGGCTCCAGTCCATGCGGATCCAGTAGTTCAGGCCGATGGTCCGGTCCACATGCAGCGCGCGGCCGCGCTGGCGCTTGATGAGGAAGGATTCTGCCGAGCGCAGGGCGTAGTGGTTCAGTTGCACGAGGTCGTAGCCGATGGTGGCAAGGTCGGATCGCCAGCCGCGGTCGCGGAAGGTGGCAGGCATGGCCTGGCCCGATCCGTTGACCCACAGGATGCCGTCGGCGCGGGCGGGGTCGGGCTTCTGCGGGCGGTGGCAGGACAGTTTCGCATAGGCGCCGTCGCCGCGGACCAGCGTCTTGAAGCCCCAGGCGATGTGCGGTTTCGGGCAGTGACGGGGGGCGGCCTGGGTGAACTGCTCCATCACCGGCAGGTCGGCCAGGGCCGTCACCCCGGAATGGCCGAACAGCCGCCAGGTGAGCGCGACCGCCGTGGTGCCGGGGGGCAGGGCCGCGTGCAAGGCGGCGAGCGTGCCGTCGCCGGTGCGGACGTTCACGAACTCGTCCACGTCGATGTGCAGGACCCAGGTGGCGTCCTGCACGGCGGGTTCGTCCATCGCGCGGTTCAGGGCGAACTGCTGGGGCGACTTGCCGCGCCAGTCGTCGTTGGTGCGGTGGTCTACCACGCCCAGGGTGTCGAGGCGCTGCAGGATCGCGTCGGTCCCGTCCTCGCACCCGTTGGTGTAGATCAGGAACCGGTCCACCCCGATGGCGCGGTGGTGCGCGATCCATTCGAGGATGTAGGGCCCCTCGTTCTTCATGCAGGCGACGATGGTGGTGCCGGTGCGGGGGCCGGGGTCCGATGGAAAGGGGGCGCCGCCCGGGTCGTCAGGGCGGGGGCGCGGCGCGTAGCGGGTGCGCCCGATCCGGGACAGGATACCTTGGGCCGCGGCGGGGAGGTGGTCGGG
>DBBA01000280.1:0-7659 GCA_002291955.1 Rhodobacteraceae bacterium UBA996
CGGCACAGACCCGTGCAGAAGTCCTCGCACAGGGTGCAATCGGCCACGTTCGACCCTGGCGCGGATGCGCCTTGCCCCTCGACATGGTGGTGGTGGCTTTCTTGCGTCGCGCCCACCTCGGCTTCGAATCCCAGTACCTGCACACGGTACTTGCACATGGCGCAGTTGGGCGGCGGCACCTCGCCCACCTGCTCGGTCACGCGCTCGGCAAAGGTCTCCAGCACCTTGGGATGGTCGCCCAGATACGGCGCCTTCACCCAGGCGATCCGCGGATGAGCGGCGGCAACCCGGTCGGTGAAGCCATAGATGCGGTCGATCAGGATGCCCGAGAACAGGAAGTACGGAAACACGACGACCCGCCGGTAGCCCAGCTTCGCCACATGCTCCAGACACGGTTCCACCAGCGGGAAGGTCACGCCGGAATAGCCGGCCTCGCACCAGCCGAAGCCCATCCCCTCCCACAACAGCCGGGCGACCTTGGACACGTTGGCATTGGCGTCGGGGTCGGACGCACCGCGCCCGATGACCACAAGACAGGTCTCGGCCAGCGGCACATCGTCATCCAGCACCGACCGGATGCGGTCGGCGGCGGCGGCGATCATCTTCGGGTCCACCCCCAGCTCGCGGCCATAGCGCACCTCGACCCCGGTCTCGGCCGCATAGGTGTTCAGCACGGTCGGGATGTCGTTCTTCGCGTGCATCGCCGCGAACAGCATCCCCGGGACGGCCAGGATGCGGGTGCACCCGGCCTCGCGCAGGCGGTCCAGCCCCGACCGGATCACCGGATTGGCGAACTCCAGATACCCATAATCCACCAGCCAGTCGGGCGGCAGATAGCCCGGCAGCTTGTCCGCCAGCACACGGAACTCGTCCACCGCGCCCTGCGACCGGCTGCCGTGGCCGCAGATCATCACGCCGGTCTTCTGGGTTGCCATCGGCCTTGGTCCTCGGGTCGCGGATGCCGGACCGGCGAGGTGCCGAGTTGCCTGACGACGCGACCGCGGGCCCCCCGCACAGGGTCGGGCCACGGCCGCCACCTCTCCGGCCCCGCACGGGGCTTCGTCGCGTCGGTCCTATCCCGCGCCCGCCGCCCCTGCAAAGGGCAAAAGCGCCGCATCATGGCGCCTGTGCGTCACCGCACCGGACCTGCGCCCGGGTCGGGGTTTCTCCACGCGCCATTCCGGGCCACCTGACCCTGCAAACGGAGGCGCACCATGGGACAGCTGATCGACGGCCGCTGGGATACCGCCTGGTACGACACCGCCCGCACCGGCGGCCGGTTCGAGCGGACGACCACGCGCCACCGCAACTGGATCACGGCCGAAGGCGCCCCCGGCCCCTTGGGCAGCGGCGGCTTTCCGGCCGAGGCGGGGCGCTATCACCTGTACGTCTCGCTTGCCTGCCCCTGGGCGCACCGGACGCTCATCTTCCGCGCGCTCAAGGGGCTGACCGACCTGATCTCGGTCGATGTGGTGCACCCCGACATGGGGGATGACGGCTGGACCTTCGCCACCGACCATCCCGGCACGACCGGGGACCGCCTGCACGGAGCGGCCTTCCTGCGCGACATCTACACCCGCGCCGATCCCCGCGCCTCGGGCCGGGTGACGGTGCCGGTGCTGTGGGACAAGGCCCGCCGCACCATTGTGTCGAACGAATCGTCCGAGATCATCCGCATGTTCAACGCGGCCTTCGACGGACTGACCGGGAACACCGACGACTACTGGCCGGAGCCCCTGCGCGACCGGATCGAGGCCGTCAACGACCGTGTCTATTCCGGCCTGAACAACGGTGTCTATCGCGCGGGCTTCGCCACCACCCAACCCGCCTATGACGAGGCCGTGGCGCAGGTCTTCGACACGCTGGACTGGCTCGACGACCTTCTGTCCCGGCAGAGCTTCGTGGCCGGCGACCGCGTGACCGAGGCCGACTGGCGTCTGTTCCCGACGCTTGTGCGGTTTGACGCGGTCTATCACGGGCACTTCAAGTGCAACCGCGCGCGGCTGGTGGATTACCCGAACCTCTGGGCCTATGCCCGGCACCTGTACCAGTGGACCAGAGTCGCCGCGACGGTGAACCTAGACCACATCACGCGGCACTACCACCGCAGCCACCCGTCGATCAATCCGCACCGGATCGTACCCGTCGGTCCGCGCATGGACTGGACTGCGCCGCACGGACGCGGCTGATTTCCTGCTTCGACGTGCTGCAGATATCCCGGGGGAGATGTGCCCGGCACGGGCACAGCGGGGGGCAGCGCCCCCCACGGCATCGGGTCGGGCTACGCGCTACTGGACGCGACCGTAGTGCTCCACCAGCGCCGCCAGATCCTCGACCGGCGTTGCCGCCGGCAGGAAGGCGCAGGCGTTCGGCACATGCTGGAAGATGGACCCGTCCGAGAAGAACGTGGTCCCGGTGACGAAGATGATCCGCGCGTTGGGGCGGCGGAAGCTGGCAAAGTCGGCGACCGCAAAGGCGCTGCCGTCGTCCAGCACAAGGTTCAGGACGATCACGTCGCAGGGGTCGGATTCGTGTTCCAGCAACGCCACGGCCGCGGTTTCGCCACCGGCGACCTGAACCCGGGCCCCCTGTCGTTCCAGGTGCGACGCCCAAAGACCAGCCTGGGCGGCGTTGCTCTCCACGATCATCACGTTCATCAGTGTCCGCGCGCCGCTATTTCTGCGGCCGTTCCCTTCCCGTTTGCGCCAATCTTCTGCCGAAACCGCTAACAAACGCTTAACACGTCCTGACGCGAAGTTAACAATTTTGTGGCGTAGCGTGACCGCTGCACGCACGCGGGGGTGGCATCCCTTGCGCCGGACCACCGAATCGGCAAGCACCGGTCCGACACTCCCTGCAGGACCGACCGACATGCCCCGCACCTGGATCACCGTCTGCGATACCTGCAAGCGTGACGGCTGGGATCCGGCGCAGACACCGGCCACGGATGGCGAACGCCTTGCAGAGCTTGTGGAATCCACCGCGGCCTCGGACTGGCCCGGGCTTGGTGTGCGCCGCCACGCCTGCCTGATGGGCTGCACCCGCGCCTGCAACGTCGCGGTGCAGGGCGCGGGAAAGCTGGCCTACACGCTTGGCATGTTCGAGCCGACGCCCGAGGCGGCGCAGGCGATTTGCGCCTGGGCGGCGCTGCATGCCGACAGCGCGACGGGAATCGTCCCCTACCGCCAGTGGCCCGAGGGCGTTAAGGGTCACTTCGTGACCCGCCACCTTCCCCTGCCACAGGAATGACACAACCAAAGCGCGATCACGGGGGCGGAATCGACGCGGCGCGCGCCATCTGGGGCGGGGCGCGAGCCGACTGGCTGGACCTGTCCACGGGAATCAATCCGGACCCCTGGCCGCTGCCCGACCTGCCCGCCCAGGTCTGGACGACCCTGCCGGATCGCGATGCCGAGGCCGCGTTCCTGGATGCCGCGCGCCGGTTCTGGGCCATACCGCCGGATGCCGCCGTCCTAGCCGTGCCGGGCACGTCCGCCGCGATCGCGCGCATCCCTGCGCTGGCCGCGCCGGGGACCGTCCATATCCCCGCGCCGACCTACAACGAACATGCCGCGGCCTTTGCGGCGCAAGGCTGGACCTTGGGCGAAAAGGGCGCGACCGCCTGCGTGATCGTGCATCCCAACAACCCCGATGGTCGCTTGTGGCCCGACGCGCCCGACGCGCCCCTGACGGTGATCGATGAAAGCTTCGCCGACCTGTGCCCGGACCTGTCGCTGGTCGCCCGCGCCGCGCGGCCGGGCACGCTGGTGCTCAAGTCCTTCGGCAAGTTCTGGGGGCTGGCCGGGCTGCGGCTGGGGCTGGTCGCGGGGGATTTGGCGCTGGTCGGCCGTCTGGCCGCGCTGCTGGGGCCCTGGGCCGTGTCGGGCCCGGCGCTGGCCATCGGGGCCCGGGCGCTGGCCGATACCGCCTGGGCCGACGCCGCCCGCCACCGTCTGGCGCAAGACGCTGCGCGCATGGACCGGTTGTTCGCCGGAACGGTCGATCTTGGCGGTGGAACGAACTTGTTCAGGCTCTATTCCGGCGCGAATGCCCCTGCCCTGCATGACCGGCTTGCCCGTGCGCGGATCCTGACCCGGGTGTTCCCTTGGGACCCACACCTGATCCGCGTCGGCCTGCCGCCCGAGCACGGCTGGTCCCGCGTGCAGGCGGCGCTGTGACCCTGGCCCTGGCCATGATCCTGGACGCCCTGTTCGGCGAACCCCGCTGGCTTTGGGACCGCGTCCCGCATCCGGCAGTCCTGATGGGACGCGCGGTGGACGCGGCCGACCGCCGGCTGAACACGGGCGAGGACCGCCGCATCCGCGGCATCGTGGCGGTGGCCGGTCTGGTGGTGGTCGCGGCAGCGGGGGGCTGGGTCCTGTCGCTGCTCTGGCCGGTCGAGGTTCTGGCCGCCGCGATCCTGCTCGCCCAGCGCAGCCTGGCCGACCATGTGCGCGCGGTGGCCGATGCCCTGCGCCTGTCGGTCGGCGACGGGCGGCTGGCGGTCGCGCAGATCGTCGGGCGCGATACCGCCGCGATGGACCCGCCCGACGTGGCCCGCGCCGCCATCGAATCGGCGGCCGAGAACCTGTCGGACGGGGTCATCGCGCCCCTGTTCTGGTTCGCGGTCGCCGGCCTGCCCGGCATGGTGGCCTACAAGATGGTCAACACCGCCGATTCCATGATCGGCCACCGCACGCCAAGGCACGAGGCATTCGGCTGGGCCGCCGCCCGGCTGGACGACGTCCTGAACCTGATCCCGGCCCGCCTGACCGCCCTGATGATTTCGATGGTCGTGCCGCGGCGGGGCAGCGCGGGCGTCATCCTGCGCGACGCTCCGCTGCACCGGTCTCCCAATGCCGGCTGGCCCGAGGCCGCAATGGCTGCGGGGCTGGACATCGCCCTGTCGGGCCCGCGCAGCTACCACGGCGAGACCCGCGACTATCCCTTTGTCCACGCCGAGGGGGTCCGTGACATCGGCGCCGACGACATCGACCGTGCCGTGTTGGCGCTCTGGCGCGTCTGGGCACTGGCGCTGGGACTTGTAGCCGTCCTGTGGGTTGCAGCCTAGGCACCGGATGGTAACGTGACGCGCGCGAAATCCGGGGGGGCCATGCGTTCTGTCCTACTTGCCGCCGCCCTGTCCGCGGCCGCCATTCCCGCCGCCGCGCAGACCTGCGGGGGCGACTTCCGGTCCTTCCTGGGCGGTCTCCGGGACGAGGCGGTGCAGCGCGGAATCCCCGACGACGTGGCGCGCGGTTTCCTGTCGGATGTCCGGCAGGACCCTGCCGTGATCCGCGCGGATCGCTCGCAGGGCATCTTCCAGCTGCCCTTCATCGACTTCTCGCGCCGCGTCATCAGCCAGAACAGGGTCGATAATGGCCGTCGCAACGCCGAACGCCACGATGCCATCTTCGACGAGGTGGAACGCCGCTATGGCGTGTCGCGCGGGGTGCTTCTGTCGTTCTGGGCGTTCGAGACCGACTACGGCGCGGTGCAGGGCGACTTCAACACCGTCAACGCGCTGGTGACACTCGCGCATGACTGCCGCCGCCCCGACCTGTTCCGCCCGCAGGTGTTCGCGGCGATGGAACTGTACCGCAACGGCGACATCGACCCGGCCACCACCACCGGCGCCTGGGCCGGCGAGATCGGGATGGTCCAGATGCTGCCCGCCGACATCCTGGAAAACGGGGTGGACGGCGATGGCGACGGGCATGTGCGGCTGAAGACGTCGGTGCCCGACGCGCTTCTGTCCGGGGGGCGGATGCTGCAATCGCTCGGCTGGCGCGCGGGCGAGCCCTGGCTGCACGAGATCGTTCTGCCCGATGGGCTGGACTGGTCGCTGACCGGGCTCGACAAGACCCGGACCGTGCGGGAGTGGGAGGTGCTGGGCATCCGCGCCCGCAACGGGTCGCTCGGGCCCGCCGGGCTGGCCGCATCGGTGCTGCTGCCGCAGGGCCGCAAGGGACCCGCGTTCCTGGCCTATCCGAACTTCAGTGTCCTGTTCGAATGGAACAAGAGCTTCGTCTATGTCACCACCGCCGCCTATTTCGCCACAAGGCTGGAAGGCGCCCCGGTGTACGAGGCCGGGAACCCCGATCCGGCGCTGAGCGAGGCGCAGATGAAGAACCTCCAGCAGCGCCTGCAGGCGCTCGGGCATGACGTGGGCGCCATCGACGGGATCCTTGGCGCGATGACGCGGCGCGCGGTGCAGGCGGAACAGCAGCGTCTGGGACTGCCCGCCGATGCATGGCCCACGGCCGAGCTTCTCGGCCAGTTGTGACAGAGCGATGTTCCCGCTGAAGGCCGTGAAACAGTGGCTTGCACGCGGCCTGCGTCGGGTCCGGGGATGGGTCTGGCAGGCGCTGAACCGGCCCCGCCTGACCGTCCCGCGGCCGCCCGCCGATCTGGTATGGTTCGCGATCCCGCTCGTGTCGCGCCGCCGGGCACCCGACTGGGGCCGGATCGAACGGGATCTCGCCGTCACGCTGGCAGCACTTCTGGTCCAGACCGATACGCGCTGGACCGCGGTCGTCTGCGGGCAGGACCGTCCCGCGACCCTGCCCGACGACCCCCGCATCCGGTTTCACAAGGTCGATATCCCGGACCGCTTCAACGACCAGCGGCAGAAGGGTCGCGCGATGGTGGCCGAGTTCGTGCGCCAGCGCCGCAGCGGTGTCAGCTACTACGTCAAGCTCGACGCCGACGACATCCTGCACCCCGCGCTGGTCGCCTACATCCTGGGGGATGACAACGGGCAGGGCTACCTGTTCGACCGGGGCCATGCGCTGGATGCAGGCCACCTGGACGCGACCGGCGACCTGCGGCTGGCCCAGCTTGCGCCCGAGCATCCGGGCCGCGCCTTTCACCAGCAATGCGGGTCCTGCGCGGCCTTCTGGTGCGACCTGACCCGGGGTGCAGACTTTGCCGCGCTGCTGAACAACCGCGGCAATCACATCTTCCTGGACCGCAACCTGGCCGACTTCGGGTTCCACCTGGCGCCCGTGCCCTTTCCAGCCGGCATCTACGTTCTGAACCACGGCAACAACATGCAGGCGCGCAAGGGTGTCATCCACCACAAGCTGGCCATGTTCGACCAGCTGCCCGAGCCTGATCCGCTGGCCGTGGCGCGCGACTTTGGCCTGTACAGGCTCTACGGGCTTACGCCACCAGCGATTCCGCCCGCTTCAGGTCCACGCTGACCAGCTGGCTGACCCCGGCCTCGCCCATCGTCACGCCGAACAGCCGGTCCATGCGCGACATGGTCACGCTGTGATGGGTGATGACCAGGAACCGTGTTTCGGTCTGGCGGGTCATCTCGTCCAGAAGGTCGCAGAACCGGGTCACGTTGGCATCGTCCAGCGGCGCATCGACCTCGTCCAGCACGCACACCGGAGCGGGGTTGGTCAGGAACACCCCGAAGATCAGCGCCAGCGCCGTCAGCGTCTGCTCGCCGCCCGACAGAAGGCTGAGGGTGGACAGCTTCTTGCCCGGGGGCTGGCACAGGATCTCCAGCCCGGCCTCCAGCGGATCATCCGACTCCACCAGTTGCAGCCGCGCCTCGCCCCCCCCGAACAGGTGCCGGAACAGGGTCGCGAAGTTCGCATTCACCTGCTCGAACGCGGTCAGCAGGCGCTCGCGCCCCTCGCGGTTCAG
>DBBA01000280.1:7980-8142 GCA_002291955.1 Rhodobacteraceae bacterium UBA996
CTCGCGCCCCTCGCGGTTCAGACCGGCAATCCCGGACCGCAGGCGCGCGATCGCGGCCTCCAGGTCAGCCTTCTCGGCCACCAGAGTGGCGTGCTCGGCCTCGACCTCGCGCGCATCTTCCTCGGCGCGCAGGTTGACGGCGCCCAGGGCCTCGCGCGCGCG
>DBBA01000280.1:8466-8629 GCA_002291955.1 Rhodobacteraceae bacterium UBA996
CGCCCAGGGCCTCGCGCGCGCGGCGCAGCCGGGTGATCTCGGTGTCCAGCGCGTCGGCCCCCGGGATGGTGGCAGGATCGGCGGCGAGGCTCGCCAGCACCATGTCGGGCCGGTCAAACCCCGCGTCCTGCATCCGGGCCAGGGCCTGCGCCACACCGTCGCC
>DBBA01000135.1 GCA_002291955.1 Rhodobacteraceae bacterium UBA996
TGCTGGCCGGGTTCGACTTTCCCTTCGGCTATCCGCGGGGCCTGTCGCAGGCGATTCGCGCCGGGGGCGACTGGCGCGATGTCTGGGCGCGGCTTGCGGACCTGGTAGTCGAGGGGCCGGGGAACGCCTCGAACCGCTTCCACGCGGCGGCCGCGCTGAATGCCTTGTTCCCAGGTGAAGGCCCGTTCTGGGGCAACGGGTTGAAGTCGGACATCCCCGGTCTGCCCCGCAGGAAGCCGGGCGGCTGGGGCGACACCCTGCCCGCCAATCGTCGCCCCAGCGACACCACGGCCAAGGGTGCGCAGGAGGTCTGGAAGCTGTCCGGTGCCGGATCGGTCGGCAGTCAGGCCCTGACCGGGATTGCTGCGCTGCACCGCCTGCGCGCCCGGCACGCCTTTCGCGTCTGGCCGTTCGAAGAACACGAGGCCGGGCATGTGGTGGCCGAGGTCTACCCCTCGCTCGTGCCGGTCAGCCGTGCGGCGGGTCACGTCAAGGACGAAGCGCAGGTCACGACGCTGGCCCGGGCCTTTGCGGCCGCGGATGCAGCGGGGCTGCTTTCCGACATGCTCGCGGCACCCCTCAGCCCCGAGGAACGCAGCGACGCGGCTGCGATGCTGGGCCTGTCACATGTGACAGCGTTGCGCGATCTGGCCGCAACAGGGTCTGTTCCTGCGAATGCTGCCCCCGGCCTGCGCTATCAGCGCGACCCGGGGGCGATCTATGCACAAAGCTTCGCCACCGTCCGGGCCGAGGCGCGACTGACCCGCTTTCCGCCCGGCGTGGCGCGGATTGCAGAGCGGGTGATCCATGCCTGCGGGATGGTCGATGTGGCGGACCGGCTGGCCTACACCCTGCGCGCGTTCGAGGCAGGGCGGGCGGCGCTGGACGCCGGGGCGCCCGTGCTGTGCGACTGCGAGATGGTGGCCGCGGGCGTGATCCGTTCGCGGCTGCCGAGGGGCAATCCGGTGGTTGTCACCCTGAACGACCCGGCCGTGCCGGGGCTTGCCGCTCAGATGGGCACCACACGATCCGCGGCCGCGGTGGACCTGTGGCGCGACCGGATCGGGGGGGCGGTGGTTGCCATCGGCAACGCGCCGACGGCGCTGTTCCACCTGCTCGAACGGCTGGACGCCGGGTGGCCAAGGCCCGCGCTGATCCTGGGCTTCCCCGTGGGCTTCGTGGGCGCCGCCGAATCCAAGGCGGAACTCGCCCGCGATCCGCGCGGTTGCGATTTCGTCGCGCTGAAGGGCCGCCGCGGCGGGTCGGCCATGGCTGCCGCCGCGGTCAATGCCCTGTCGGGGGACGCCCCATGACCGCTACGCCCTGGCTGCACGTCGTCGGGATCGGCGAGGACGGGATGGACGGGCTGACCCCCGCCGCCCGGGCCGTGGTGGAGGCGGCCGAGGTCATCGTGGGCGGCGACCGCCACCACCGCCTGTCCGACCGAGTGACCGCGAAGCGGGTCGCCTGGCCGTCGCCCTTTGATGCGATGATCGCCACGATCCGGTCCTTCCAGGGCCGCCGGGTCGTGGTGCTGGTGACCGGCGATCCCCTGTGGTTCTCGGTCGGCGCGCGGATCACCCGGGCGATCCCGGCCGGAGAGATCCTGTTCCACCCGCAAGTCAGCGCGTTCCAGTTGGCCGCCGCGCGCATGGGGTGGAGCCTCGCGGACTTGGAAACTCTGTCCGTCCACGGTCGCCCAGTCGAGACGATGATCGCCTTCATCCAGCCGGAACAGAGACTGCTGATCCTGACGACAGGGGCCGAGACACCCGCCCAGATCGCCCGGTTCCTGACCGAACGGGGCTTTGGCGACAG
The DNA here is from genome assembly GCA_002291955.1 of Rhodobacteraceae bacterium UBA996. GTDB lineage: Bacteria > Pseudomonadota > Alphaproteobacteria > Rhodobacterales > Rhodobacteraceae > UBA996. The sequence goes on from DBBA01000135.1 coordinate 1,819, forward strand.
CCGGATGACCGTGCTCTCGGCCATGGGCGGGGCAGAGGAGCAGCGGTTCGACGGGGTCGCCGCGACCTGGGACCACTCGGTGCCCGCGTTCAACACCCTGGCGGTGGACTGCATCGCCACGCGGGATGCGGCGCTTCTGCCGCGTGTCCCGGGCCTTGATGATGCGCTGTTCGTCCACGACGGCACCATGACCAAGCGCGAAGTGCGGGCTGTAACGCTGGCCAAGCTCATGCCGATGCGCGCGGCGCTTCTGTGGGACGTGGGCTGCGGCTGCGGGTCGATCGCGGTCGAATGGATGCGCGCGGCGGCCTATGCCCGCGCGATCGGGATCGAGCCGCGGGCCGACCGCCGCACCATGGCCGCCACCAACGCTTTGGCGCTGGGCGCGCCCCGGCTGCACCTGGTCGAGGGCGAGGCGCCTGCGGCGCTGGACGGTCTGCCTGCGCCCGATGCGGTTTTCATCGGCGGCGGGCTGTCGGACGCGGTATTCATGGCCTGCTGGGAGCGGCTGCGCCCCCTCGGGCGGGTGGTCGCGAACGCCGTGACGCTGGAATCGGAAGCCGAACTGATCCGCCTGCAGGCAATCCACGGCGGGGACCTGGTGAAGATCACGGTCAACCGGGCGGAACCCGTCGGCCCCTATCGCGGCTGGCGCGCGCTGATGCCGGTCACGCAGTGGAGCATGGTGAAGCGGTGACAGGCGTTCTGCACGGCGTGGGGCTGGGCCCTGGCGACCCCGACCTGATCACACGCAAGGCCGCTCGGCTGATCGCGGGGGCGCAGGTGGTGGCCTGGCCCCGGCTGGCGGGGGGCGACAGTTTCGCACGGTCCATCGCGGCGGACCTGATCGCGCCGGGCACCCGGGAGATCGCCATCGACGTGCCGATGACGGTGGACCGCGCGCCCGCGCAGGCGGCCTATGACCACGCGGCGGACGAGATTGCGGCGGTGCTGGATGCGGGCACCGATGTGGTCTGTCTGTGCGAGGGCGATCCGCTGTTCTACGGGTCGTTCATGTACCTGTTCGCGCGGCTTTCCGGCCCGTACAGGGTCGATATTGTGCCCGGTGTCACGTCCGTGACCGCCTGCGCTGCGGTGGCGGGGCTGCCGCTGGCGGCGCGGAACGAGACGCTCCTGGTGCTGCCCGGCCCCCTGCCCGAACAGGAACTGACCGCACGTCTGGCGCAGGCCGATACGGTCGTGCTGATGAAGGTGGGGCGCCACCTGCCCAAGATCGCGCGGGTGATCGCGGCGGCGGGGCTGACGGATCGCGCGGTCTATGTGGAGCGCGCGACGCTGGGGGCGGAACGGGTTCTGCCGCTGGATCAGGCGCCGCCGGACGCGCCCTATTTCTCGATGGTGCTGGTGGTGAAGGGGGGCGATCCGTGGCTGTGACGCCGGTGGTGGTGGTGATCTCGGCCCACGGGGCGACGGTCGGGCGGAAGGTGGCCGATGCGCTGGGCGCACCCCTGCACGGCCGCGAGGGGCGGGTGACGGGCGCGGATGCGACCTTCCCCGACGCGCTGGTCCATGTGCGCGACCTGTTCGCGGCGGGGGTGCCGGTGATCGGGGTCTGTGCCGCCGGAGTCCTGATCCGGGCGGTGGGGCCGTTGCTGTCGGACAAGCGGGCAGAGCCGCCGGTGGTGGCGGTGGCCGAGGACGGGTCGGTGGTGATCCCGCTGCTCGGCGGGCACCGGGGCGCGAACCGGCTGGCGGGCCGGATTGCGGCGGTGGCGGGCGGGGTGGCGGCGGTGACGACAGCGGGCGATGTCGCGCTGGGCGTGGCGCTGGACGAACCGCCTCCGGGCTGGCGGCTGGGCACGCCGGAACTTGCGAAAGATGCCATGGCCGCGATCCTGTCGGGCGCGGGTGTCCGCGTGACGGGGGACGAGGCGGCGCGTGCCGGGTGGCTGGACGGGCTTCCCCGAGGGGAAGGAATCGGCATTGCCTGCGCCATGGCGCCGCCGGAACCCGGTGTGCTGACGTTCCATCCGGTGCGCGCCACGCTCGGGGTGGGCTGCGCGCGGAACTGCCCGCCCGGGGAACTGGCAAGGCTGGTGCAGGGGATGCTCGACGATGCGGGCCTTGCGCCTGCTGCGCTAGCCGGGGTGTTCTCGCTGGACCTGAAGGCCGATGAACCCGCCGTGATCGCGCTTGCACAGACCCTGAATCTTCCCCTTCGCCTGTTCACCGCGGTAGAGCTGGAGGCCGAGACGCCCCGCGTGGAACACCCCTCCGACGTGGTGTTCGCCGAGGTCGGAACCCATTCGGTGGCCGAGGCCGCGGCGCTGGCCGGGGGCGGGCCGCAGGCCGCGCTATGGTATCCAAAGCGCAAGACGGGCATGGCGACGGCGGCGCTGGCCGTGACGCCCGACACCATCACCGCGCTGCACGGCCGCCCGCGGGGGCATCTGGCGGTCGTGGGCATTGGCCCCGGTCAGTCCGCCTGGCGCACGCCCGAGGCGAGCCGCCTGATCGCCGAGGCCGACGAACTGGTGGGCTATGGCCTGTACCTGGACCTGCTGGGGCCGCTGGCCGCCGGCAAGCCGCGCGCGGACTTTCCGCTAGGGGGCGAGGCCGACCGCTGCCGCCATGCGCTGGAACGCGCAGGGCAGGGCGCGCGGGTGGCGCTGGTCTATTCGGGCGATGCGGGCATCTATGCGATGGCCGCGCTGGTCTGGGAGCTGATCGACACCGGCACCGTCAGCGATTCCGCACGGCGGGCCGCGGTCGTGGTCGCGCCCGGTGTCTCGGCGCTGCAGGCGGCGGCCGCGCGCGGGGGGGCGCCGCTCGGGCACGACTTCTGCGCGATCTCCCTGTCCGACCTTCTGACCCCGCGCGCGGATATCCTGCGCCGGGTGCAGGCCGCGGCCGAGGGTGATTTCGTCATCGCCTTCTACAACCCGGTGTCCAAGACCCGCCGCACCCTGCTCGATCAGGCGAAACAGACCCTGTTGCAGCATCGCCCGGCGGATACGCCCGTGCTGCTGGCTGCCTCCCTCGGCCGGCCCGAGGAGCGGATGACCCACCGCACGCTCGGCACGCTGGCGGTGGACGAGGTGGACATGCTGACCGTGGTGCTGGTGGGGTCGTCGCAGACCCGCCGCCTGCAGACCGGGGACGGACCCCGCATCTACACCCCCCGGGGCTATGCCCGCAAAGGAACCGCGCCATGACCGTGCATTTCATCGGCGCGGGGCCGGGCGACCCCGACCTGCTGACGATCAAGGCCGCGCGGCTGATCGCGGCCTGTCCGGTGTGCCTGTATGCCGGGTCCTTGGTGCCCGAGGCGGTGGTGGCCCGCGCGCCCGTGGGCGCCCGGATCCTGGACACCGCCAGCATGACGCTGGACGAGACCCATGCCGAGATCGTCGCCGCCCATCGCGCGGGGCTCGACGTGGCGCGGGTCCATTCCGGCGATCCGTCGCTGTACGGCGCCATTGCCGAACAGATCCGCCGCCTGCGCGCCGACGGCATCCCCTACAGCATCGTGCCGGGCGTCCCGGCCTATGTCGCCGCCGCCGCAGCGATTGGGCAGGAACTGACCATCCCCGAGGTCGCGCAATCCATCATCCTGACCCGCGTCGCGATGAAATCCAGCGCCATGCCCCCCGGCGAGACGCTGGAGAACTTTGCCCGCACCGGCGCCACGCTGGCGATCCACCTCGGCATCCGCGCGCTTCTCGAGATCGAGCGTGCGCTGACCCCGCACTACGGCGCCGACTGCCCTGTCGTCGTGGCCTATCGCGTCGGCTGGCCCGACCAGATGCTGATTCGGGGCACGCTTGCCGATATCCGCGACCGGGCGCGCGCGGCAAAGATCACGCGCACGGCGCTGATCCTGGTCGGCCCCGCGCTGGGCGAAGCGCAGGATTTCCGGGACAGCGCGCTGTATGACCCCGCGCATCCGCATGTGCTGCGGCCTCGGGCGCGGGCCGATTGATGCCCGGGAGCGGACGATCTGTCAGGCTTCGGTAACGTTGACTTGACGTTAAGCCTCGGTGCCTCATCCTTGAGCGTGGGGCGGATGCGAGACGTGTGATGATCGAAGGGTTTTCGCGCGAGTTGAGCGAGGGGCTGGCGCAGGCCCATGTCGGGGCGGCGCGGCGGAAAAGTCGGCTTCGGCTGATCGCCGGGGGCGTGACGCTGCCGATCCTGCGGATGTGGGACGGCGGGCTGGCTGTCGAGGCGACGGGCGCGCCGCCAGTACGCGGGCTGGTCGATATCCACGACGGGGCGCGGCACGTATGCCAGTGCCTGATCGTTGCGGCAAGCGAGGAGGGTGGCGAGATGCGCTATGAGTTCAAGCGCGCCACGCCCGCGGCCGACACGGCACCCCTGGATTTCGAGCGTGACGCGGACGCGCCGCGCGGCTTGCTGACCTGACGGCTACTGCAGGTCGCGGAACGCGGCCTGCAACCGGGCCACGGCATCGTCGATCACTACCCGCGGGGCGCCCAGGTTGAAGCGCAGGAACGACTCGCCCCCGGTTCCGAAGGTCGGCCCGCGGTTGGCCGCGATCCGGGCGTCACGTTCGACCCGGGCGGTGAACTCGGCCGCGTCCATGCCCGTACCGGCAAAATCCACCCAGGCCAGGTAGGTGGACTGCAACGGCATCGACCGCAGGCCAGGAATCGCGGCAATGCCGTCATCGAAGCGGCGGGCGTTCCCGGCGATGTAGACCATTAGCGCATCGACCCAGGCTGCCCCATCGGCCGAATAGGCGGCCGTCGTCATCGTCAGGCCGAAGGCGTTGGGCGACAGGCCCAGCGCCGCCAGCCGCCCGGACAGACGCCCCCGCAGCGCGGGATCGGGAACGATTATCTGCCCGGTGTGCCCGCCCGCCATGTTGAATGTCTTGGACGGCGAGGTGAGCATCACCAGCCGCTCGGCCACATCGGGCGCGGCCAGCGGCATCGGCACATGAGTGTGGCCGGGCATCACCAGATCGTGGTGGATCTCGTCCGACACCAGGATCAGCCCGTGCGCGCGGGCGAAGTCGGCGATGGCGCGCAGTTCTGCCCGCGTCCAGACCCGACCGCCCGGATTATGCGGCGAGCACAGGATCAGCATCCGTTCCCGCCCGGTCAGGCGGGCCGCGGCATCGGCAAGGTCGAGCCGGTACACACCCTGTTCCTGCGGCATCGGACATTCGGTCACCGTCCGCCCCGCCGCGCGGATCACCCGGGCGAAGGCATGATAGACCGGCGTGAACAGCACCACCGCGTCGCCCGGCGCGGTGAACGTGTCCACGCAGACCCCCACGGCGTTGACAAGGCCATGCGTCGTCAGGATCGCCGCCGGGTCCACGTCCCAGCCGTGCCGGGTCTGCATCCACCAAACCACCGACGCGCGATAGGCCCGGTCGTCGCCGAAATACCCGAACACCCCGTGGTCGAGCATGCCCTGCAACGCCTGCCCCACGCAGGCCGGCGGGCGAAAATCCATGTCGGCGACCCACATCGCGATGCCGTCGTCGGGCCCGACTCCATAGGTCGCCTGCATCATGTCCCACTTGGCACAATGGGTGCCGCGGCGGTCGATCAGGGTATCGAAGCGGGGATCGGCGGTCATCGGGGTCTCCTTTGGCCCCGACCCTAGCCGCGTCGCCTGCCGCCGCAAGGTCCGTTGCGCGGGGGCGGGGGTTGGCCTATCTCTCGCGCCATGACCTTGCGCCCGATCCTGATCCACCCCGACCCGCGGCTAAAGACCGTGGCGAAGCCTGTTCCCGCCATCACGGACGAGGTACGGGAACTCGCCGACGACATGCTGCAGACGATGTACGATGCGCCCGGCATCGGGTTGGCCGCGCCGCAGGTGGGCGTTCTGGCGCGGGTGATCGTCATGGACTGCGTCCGGGACAAGGACGCCGCCCCCCGCCCGCTGGTGCTGGTGAATCCGCAGATCGTCTGGTCGTCCGAGGACCGCAGCGTCTACGAGGAGGGCTGCCTGTCGATCCCCGACCAGTATGCCGATGTCGAACGCCCGGCCGAGGTCGAGGTGACGTGGACCGGGCTTGACGGGTCCGAGCAGCGCGAACGGTTCGATGGCCTGTGGGCCACCTGCGTGCAGCACGAGATCGACCACCTTGATGGGCGGCTGTTCATCGACTATTTGTCGCCCCTGAAGCGCCAGCTCATCACCCGCAAGATGGTGAAGCTGAAGCGCGACCGCGTGCGGGCATGAGCGTCCTGCCCATCGTCACGTGGCCCGACCCGCGGCTGACCACGGTCTGCGATCCTGTGGCGGACGGCGAGGATGTGTCGCGGCTTGCCGCCGACATGCTCGACACGATGTATGCCGCCCCGGGTCGCGGGCTGGCTGCACCTCAGGTCGGCGTGGTGAAGCGCCTGCTGGTGATGGATGCGTCGTGGAAGGTCGGCCCGCCCGCACCGATCGTGATGATAAACCCCGAGGTCGTCGGGCGCTGCACCAGCCGCGCCGTGGCCGAAGAGCGGTGCCTGTCGATCCCCGACCATCCGGTGGTGGTGGAGCGACCGGCCGCGTTGACGGTTCGGTGGCGTGGGCTGGACGGCGCGATGCACGAGCGGCCCTTCGAAGGGGTCGAGGCGCTGATCGTGCAGCACGAACTCGATCACCTCGACGGTATCCTGATCCTGCACCACGCGGGCGAGCTGGTCCGGTGAGGATCATCTTCATGGGGACGCCGGACTTTTCGGTTCCGGCGCTCGATGCGCTTGTCGCGGCGGGGCATGACGTTGTTGCCGTCTATTGCCAGCCGCCCCGGCCCGCGGGGCGCGGGCAAAAGGACCGCCCGTCGCCCGTGCAGGCCCGCGCAAAGGCGCTGGGGCTGCCCGTCCGGCATCCGCGCAGCCTGAAGAGGGTGGATGAACAGGCGGAATTCGCAGCACTCGGGGCCGATGTGGCAGTGGTGGTCGCCTATGGGCTGATCCTGCCGCAGGCGGTGCTGGATGCGCCGCGTCTGGGCTGCCTGAACATCCACGCGTCGCTACTGCCCCGCTGGCGGGGGGCGGCGCCGATTCACCGGGCCGTCATGGCGGGCGACGCCGCGACCGGCATCTGCATCATGCAGATGGAGGCGGGGCTGGATACCGGCCCGGTCCTGCTGGAACAGACCCTGCCCATCGGGCCGACCGACACGACGGGCGAGCTGCACGACCGGCTGTCGGCGCTTGGCGCCGGTCTGATCGTGCGGGCGCTGGCGGGCCTCGACACGCTGACCCCGCGACCCCAGCCCGACGATGGCGTGACCTATGCGTCCAAGATCGACAAGGCCGAGGCGCGGGTGGACTGGACGCTGCCCGCCATTCAGGTGGACCGGCTGATCCGCGGTCTGTCGCCGTTCCCCGGGGCCTGGTGCCTGGCGGGCGAGGAACGGGTGAAACTGCTGCGGTCGCGGCTGGCGGACGGATCGGGTGCCCCCGGCAAGGTGCTGCACGGGTTCACCATCGCCTGCGGCATCGGCGCCATCGATGTGCTGGAGGCCCATCGCGACGGCAAGCGCCCCATGCCCGCCGCCGAGGTGCTGCGCGGAATGGTCCTGCCGGACCGGCTTGGCTAGGCGGCCCGCACCGGGCATGATGCCACCATGCCCATCATCGCCCTTGTCATCATCGGTGCCGCGGCCGGGTTCATCGCGACCCGGCTGATGCGCCTCAACACCGGTCTCGTCGAGACGGTCGCCATCGGCATCTTCGGTGCGCTGATCGGCGGGCTGGTGCTGCGGGGGCTGGCCACCGTCACCGGCTGGATGGCCGGGTTCGTAGGTGCCGTGCTGGGCGCGATGCTGCTGATCTGGCTCTGGCGGTCCTACGGCCCGCGCCGATAGCCTTCCCGCGCCAGCGTTGCCTGTTCGGCGGCGGTCAGCCGCGCCAAGGCCGCCTGCGGATCGGCCCCTTCGGCCCTCGCCCGCGCATAGATCCGTGCCGCGGATCGGGGCGACCATGGCAGCGCCGCGTCATGCAGCCAGCGGCGCAACTCGGGCGGCAGGCGGTCGAACGCCGCCATGGGCGATCCGTCGCGCCAGCGCACGCGGGACGACGACAGGTTTCCCTGTCTCATGCCGCCGCGTCCTTGCGCCACTTCGGGAACGGGTCAGGCAGGTGCAGCCATTCGTTCCGCTCGAACTTGTCGTCGCGCCCCAGCAGGGCTGCATCCAGCGCCGCCGTGATCGCGGCGCGGTCCATGCCGGACCCGATGAACACGATCTCCTGCCGGCGGTCGCCGAAGGGCGGGTGCCAGTTCTCGAGGATATGCGCCTGCGCGGCCGGGTCCTGCGGCCAGCGGGCGTTCGGCACCGCGGCCCACCAGGTGCCAAGCGGCTTCACGCTGGCGAGCGCACCGGCCAGGCTGAACTCGGCCACCCAGTCCGGGCGAGTCGCCACCCAGAAATGCCCCTTGGCGCGAAGCACGCCGGGCAGGGCGCCGGTCAGGATCTCGTGCACCCTGGCCGGGTCGAAGGGCCGCCGTGCGCGATAGACGAAGGACGAGATGCCGTATTCCTCGGTCTCGGGGACATGGTCGGCAAAGCCGTACAGTTCCTTCGCCCACAGAGGATGCTCGTGCGCGCGGTCAAAGTCGAACAGGCCGGTGTCCAGGATCGCTTCAGGGTCTACGTCGGCATGATCGGTCAGGATCAGCCGGGCGTCGGGGTTCAGCGCCTTGACGATCTTGATCGCCGCATCGGTGCGTTCCGGCCCCGCATCGGTGACCTTGTTCAGCACGATGACATCGGCGAACTCCATCTGGTCGGTCAGCAGGTCCACCAGACTGCGCTTGTCTTCGGGGCCCAGTGTCTGGCCCCGGTCGGACAGGAAATCGTGGCTGGAGAAGTCGCGCAGAAGGTTCAGCGCATCGACGACCGTCACCATCGTGTCCAGCCGCGCCACATCGGACAGGCTGTCGCCGTCCTCGTCCCGGAAATCGAAGGTCGCGGCCACGGGCATGGGTTCCGAGATGCCGGTCGATTCGATCAGCAGGTGGTCGAACCGCCCCGCCTCGGCCAGCTTGCGCACCTCGGCCAGCAGGTCGCCGCGCAGGGTGCAGCAGATGCAGCCGTTGGTCATCTCGACCAGCGTTTCCTCGGCCCGCAGGGCGGCGCCTTCACGCACAAGGTCCGCGTCGATGTTCACCTCGGCCATGTCGTTGACGATCACGGCCACGCGCCGCCCCTGCCGGTTGTTCAGCACCCGGTTCAGCAGGGTCGTCTTTCCGGCCCCCAGGAACCCGGACAGGACGGTGACGGGCAGGCGGGAATCGCGGGAAACGGGCGCAGGCATGGCATTCTCCGGGCTGGCTGGCCCTTGGGGATAGATGTTATGCTATAACATTGCAACCCTGCCCCGCTGGACAACTCCGCCCTCGCGTGGCACCCCGCCCGGCATGGACACGCCCCCGACCGACAAACCCCGGCGCCCGCAACAGGTCTACACCCTGCTGGTCGAGGTCGGCCGCAAGGATGGAGATGGCCTGCCCGAGGGCAGCACGGGGGCTGGGCTGATGATCTATTCCAGCGGCGTGGACGAAGCCGAAGCGGTGCGCGAGGCGGTCGCGATCCTGAAGCAGGCGGACCTGAACCCGCTCGAAGTGTCGGGCTATGGAACGCTTCAGGAACGGCTGGACGACGGCCATGACATCCATGCCGACGAACGTGCCCTGATGGACCGCGCCTTGGCCGAGAACAGCGTGATCGTCGCGCAGATCACGCCGTTCTGGCAGGAATAGCCCAAGGTCTCAGGCCCGGCGCACCAGGACAGGGGCGAGCGGCGCAACTGACGGCTCCTCGGCCGGCAGGGCCACCGGCACGACGGCCTGCGCGACCTGGCGGTGCATGGGCAGCGCCCCGGGCGGCAAGGCCCCAAGCGGGGTCGTCGCAAGGATCTCGGGGTGCTTGGCAATCGTCCCGGCATACAGGCTTTCCGCCCACAACCCGCCCACGCGAATGCAGGCGTGCTCGTCCAGCAGGATGTTGTACCAGGCGACCTCGGCCCCGTCCTCGTCGGCGGGGCGCGGCACGCCCGCGACCGGCAGATCGCGCGCGGCCACCAGCACCGCGTCGCTGCCGAATTCGCGCCGCGCGTCGGGCCCGGACAGCAGCACACGCTGCAGGGGCGGTAGCACGACGGTCTCGGTCGCGTCGAACCAGCTGGCGGGAATGGTCACCGGGGCCAGGCTGCCGATGGCGGGCAGGGTGCGCCGCGTGATCCAGCGGACCGGCAGCGCGCGCCCGTCGGCGGTCAGCACCCGGTCACCCAGCTGCAGGCGGTCGATCCGGCGCGGCCCACCTTCGGTATCCACGGTCGTGCCGCGCGCAAAGCCGGGGGCCAGTCCCACGGCTTCCACCTGATCCGCGACAGCCACGCCCAGCACGCCCGCGCCGATCTCGGCTCCATGCAAACCGGCGACCAGACCGTGCAGGTCGGCCACGGCCAGCGGCGGTGGGGCCATCACTTCCAGCTGGTGGATTCGACCCTGTTCCGGCAGCTCCGCGGTCAGAAGCCCGCTGCGCGCCGGTCCGTTCCAGCTGTACGTCACGCGGACCAGCGTGCCGTCCTCGATCGTGCCGAGGTTGAGGCGGTGCTGCATCCGGTTGCGGCCGGTGACCGCCTCGATCTCGAGAAACCGGCGCGGGGTCAGGGTCAGGCGGAACCCGCTGTCCCAGCCGCGCTCGATCGCCACGTCCACCAGCTGGTCATGGTTGCGCCCGACACCCCGTGCCCGCGCCTCGACCAGCAGCGTCCCGCGCGCCAGAAGCCCGGTCTCGACCACACCGGTCACGTTGCGCAGCACACGGTTGCCCGCGTGATCCCGAATGCCTGTCCAGCCCATTGCCTGTCTCCGCCTGCTCTGTCGGCCCGTTTCGGGCGCGTGTTTGCAGCAGGCGGACATGGAGGGGCATCGCACGGTGTGCGCCCCTGTCTGCTCGAACACCGCCCGGTATTCCGGTGCGGCCATGCCCGACCTGCCTCTGGTCGTTACCGGTGCAGAGTGCCACAGCCGCGGCACCCGGGGAAGGCCGATTGTGTGTGCAAGGGACCGCGGATAGGCACGGGGGCACAGGAGGATCCAGATGCCCCAGACCGATCCCGCCATCGATCCTGTCGATCTGACCGCCCGCCTGATCCGCTGTGCGTCGGTCACGCCTGCCGATGACGGGGCGATGGGCGTGGTGCAACAGGTGCTGGCAGGCGCAGGATTTGATTGTCACCGCGTGGACCGGGGCGGTGTGGCGAACCTGATCGCCCGCTGGGGTCCGCGCGGGCACGCCCGCACCTTCGGCTTCAACGGCCATGTGGACGTGGTGCCGCCCGGTGATCCGGCGGAGTGGTCGGTTCCCCCGTTTTCGGCCGAGGTGCGGGACGGCATGCTCTGGGGCCGGGGGGCCGCCGACATGAAGTCGGGCGTCGCGGCCTTTGTCGCGGCAGCCGTGGATTTCGTGCGGGACACGCCCCCCGATGGCGCCGTGATCGTCACCATCACCGGTGACGAGGAAGGCGACGCCACTGACGGCACCACCGCGATCCTTGAAGCGATGGACAGGGCGGGAGAGCGGATGTCGGTCTGCCTTGTCGGCGAACCGACCTGTCCCGACCGTATGGGCGAGATGATGAAGATCGGCCGCCGCGGATCGCTGACCGCGTGGTTCGAGGCTGCGGGCGTGCAGGGCCACGCCGCCTATCCGCACCGAGCGAAGAACCCCGTCACGGCACTGGCTCGGCTGATCGACCGGCTTGGCTCCGCCGAACTGGACAGCGGGACAGACCATTTCGATCCGTCCACGCTCGCCCCCGTCACCTTCGACACTGGCAACCCGGCGACCAACGTGATCCCGGCGACCGCCCGCGCGACCGTCAACATCCGCTTCAACGACCGGCACACGGGCGCCGTCCTGACCCGCTGGCTGGAAGATCAGTCGGCGCAGGTCACGGCGGACACCGGCGTGACCATCACCGTCCGCGTCCGCGTGTCGGGCGAACCGTTCCTGACGCCGCCCGGCCCCCTGTCCGATCTGGTGGCAGCGGCGGTGCAGGCGGAAACCGGGGTGACCCCGGTCCTGTCCACCTCGGGCGGGACGTCGGATGCGCGCTTCATCCGCGCCCATTGCCCGGTGGTCGAATTCGGCCTTGTCGGCGCCACCATGCACAAAGTGGACGAGCGGGTCGAGGTCGCGCATGTCCACCAGCTGAAGCGCATCTACGGGCGGATCCTGTCGGACTATTTCGCAGGCTGACCCCGCCCGCCGCGCATGCTACCTGATCCGCATGACGCGCATCCCCTCGAAGGACGAGATCCTGGCCTGGATCTCGGACAACCCCACCCTCTCGGCCAAGCGCGACATCGCGCGCGCCTTCGGGATCAAGGGCGCCGCCCGGATCGACCTGAAGCGCATCCTGCGCGAGATGGAAGACGCCGGCCAACTGGCGAAACGCGAGCGGTCTTATCGTGACCCCGAACGGCTGCCGCCCGTCAGCGTGGTGCAGGTGACTGGGCCGGATGGCCAGGGCGACCTGTGGGCGAAACCGCTGGAATGGTCGGGTGAGGGGGCGGAACCGCGCATCCTGATGATCCCGCGCGACGGCGATCCCGCGCTGGGCGCGGGGGACCGGGTGCTGGCCCGGGTGACCGAGGTCGAGGATGGGCGGTATGACGGGCGGATGATCCGCCGCGTCGGGGTATCGCCCGCCCGCGTGCTGGGCGTGTTCCGCAAGTCGGCCGAGGGCGGGCGGATCGTGCCGGTGGACAAGGGCGCGGACCGCGAATGGCTGGTCCCCCCCGGCGCGACATTGCAAGCCAAGGACGGCGAACTGGTGGAAGCCGAGGCGGCCGGCCCCCGTACGCGCATGGGCCTGCCCACCGCGCGCATCATCACGCGATTGGGCGACCCCAGCGGTCCCCGCGCGGTATCGTTGATCGCCATCCACCAGTTCGGCATCCCCGACGACTTCCCGCCCGAGGCGCTGGCCGAGGCCGAAGCCGCCACGGAGCCGGGGCCGGAGGGTCGGCAGGACCTGACAGGCCTGCCCCTGTTCACCATCGACCCGGTCGATGCCCGCGACCGCGACGATGCGGTTTGCGCCGAAGCAGACCCTGATCCGGGCAACCCGGGCGGGTTCGTCCTGTGGGTCGTCATCGCTGATGTGGCAGCGTTCGTGCGCCCCGGGAGTGCCTTGGACCGCGAGGCGCGGCGGCGCGGCAACTCCACCTACTTCCCCGACCGCGTGGTGCCGATGCTGCCCGAGCGCCTGTCGGGCGACCTGTGTTCGCTGCACGAAGGCGTGCCGCGCGCGGTGCTGGCCGTGCGGATGCGGATCGACGCGGACGGGCGCAAGCTTGACCACCGGTTCGTGCGGGGCATGATGACCAGCCGCGCGAGCCTTGCCTACGAGGAGGCGCAGGCCGCTGCCGACGGGCAGCCCAGCGCCCGCACGGCCCCCCTGATGCCCCATATCGAGACTCTGTTCGCCGCCTATCGCGCGCTGGCCCGCGCGCGCGAACGGCGCCAGCCCCTCGACCTCGACCTGCCCGAACGCCGAATCGAACTGGATGAGGCGGGCCGCGTCACATCCGTCGCCTTCCGCGACCGCTTCGACGCGCACAAGCTGATCGAGGAGTTCATGGTGCTGGCGAACGTCGCCGCCGCCGAGGAACTGACGACCCTCCGCACGCCGCTGATCTTCCGCGTGCACGAGGAACCGGCGCCCGAAAAGCTGGAGGCCCTGCGCGAGATTGCCGAAGCCTCGAGTCTGGTGCTGGCCAAGGGGCAGGTCCTGAAGACCGCGCACCTGAACCGGCTTCTGGCTCAGGCCGAGGGCACCGATGCCGACGACCTGATCAACATGGCCACGCTGCGGTCGATGCAGCAGGCCTACTACTCGCCCGAGAACTTCGGCCATTTCGGGCTGGCGCTGCGGTCCTATGCGCACTTCACCTCGCCCATCCGGCGCTATGCCGATCTGGTGGTGCACCGGGCGTTGATCGCCGCGCACCGCTGGGGGTCGGACGGGCTGACACCGGCCGAGATCGACGTGCTGGACCAGACTGCGCAGCAGGTATCGGACACCGAACGCCGGTCGATGTCGGCGGAACGCGACACGGTGGACCGGTATCTGGCCGCCTGGCTTTCCGACCGGGTGGGGGCGGAATTCGCGGGCCGCATCTCGGGCATCCAGCGCTTCGGCGCCTTCGTGAAGCTGGACGAGTCCGGCGCCGACGGGCTGATCCCGATCCGCACCATCGGGCGCGAGTTCTTCCACTACGATGCGCGCAGCCAATCCCTGATGGGTGCCGACACCGGCCTGACCCTGACAGTCGGGCAGCGCGTCACCGTCCGGCTGGCCGAGGCCGTGCCGGTGACGGGCGGCATCATGCTGGAACTGGTCAAGATCGCGGGCGAACCCCTGCCCGGGTCAGGCCGGGCGATGCGCAAGGGGCCCGTGGGTCGGCGTGGTGTACGCGAACGGTCCGGGCGCGATGCCGCCGCCCGCAAGGTGGTGCGTCGGCGGAAATGACCGCCGCGCACCCCGTGCCCGGTTTCCCCGGACGGCGTTCCGGTCTATCCTACTGACAAAACAATATGGCGGCAGGCAGGCAGGTTCCCGATGCGCATCCCCCTTGGCGTGCTTCTTCTGGTATTGGCGTCCACCGCGGGCGCCACCCCGCCCATCACGCCCCGCGCCCCTGACATGGTCCGCGAACACGCCCGGATCCCGGCCTCGGCCCGGCAACTGGACGGCTGGATCGCAGGCTTCCGGTCCCGCGCTCTGGCGCAGGGCATTTCCGCCGCAACCTTCGACCGGGCGATGGCGGACGTCACTTACCTGTCCGACGTGATCGAGAAGGACCGCAACCAGCCCGAGTTCACCAAGCAGATCTGGGAATACCTCGACAGCGCGATCAGCGACACGCGCGTGTCGAACGGCCGTCAGATGCTGCGCGACCACGCCCGTACGCTGGCCGAGGTGGAACGGCGTTATGGCGTCGAGAAGGAAGTCGTCGCGGCGATCTGGGGTCTCGAATCGGCCTATGGGCGCATCCGGGGCGATGTGCCGGTGATCTCGGCGCTGGCCACGCTGGCGCTGGACGGGCGGCGCGGGCGCTTCTTCGAGGAACAGCTTGTCGCCGCCCTGCGCATCCTGCAGGCGGGCGATACCACAACATCGCGGATGGTGGGGTCCTGGGCCGGGGCGATGGGGCACACCCAGTTCATCCCCACCAGCTTCCTGTCCTATGCCGCCGATTTCGACGGCGACGGGCGGCGCGACATCTGGTCGGACGATCCGGCCGATGCGCTGGCGTCCACCGCCAACTACCTGCGCCGCTTCGGCTGGACCACGGGCCAGCCCTGGGGGCTGGAGGTCGCGCTGCCGGACGGGTTCGACTATGGCCAGTCGGGCGAGCGCATCAAGAAGTCCGTCGCCGACTGGACCGCAATGGGCGTGCGCGATGCCGCGGGTAATCGCATCCCCGACCACGGGCGCGCGTCGATCCTGCTGCCCGCGGGCGCGCGGGGCGTGGCGCTGATGATCTTCGACAACTTCCACGTGATCGAGCGCTACAATGCCGCCGATGCCTATGTGATCGCCGTGGGCCACCTGTCCGACCGGCTGGCGGGCGGGCGGGAGTTCCGCGCGGGCTGGCCACGCGACGACCGGCCGCTGCGGTTCTCCGAAAAGCAGGAGTTGCAGCAGCGCCTGACCCGCGCCGGGTTCGACACGCAGGGCGTGGACGGCGTGATTGGCCCCAACACGATTGCCGCCATCCGCGCCTTCCAGCGGTCGGTCGGCATGGTGCCCGACGGCTACGCGAGCTTCGAGATCCTGCGCCGCCTGCCCTGACAGGTCAGAACATCCGCTGCGCTTCCTCGGCCATCGTGCGCAGGAACAGGATCACCCGCGGCAGGGCCTGATACTCGTTCGTCCAGAACCCGGTCGGGACCAGCGCAAACGCCACCAGAACCGCGGTGCGGTGCCGAGCGGCCAACAGGCCCACGCGGGCCACCACAGCCTCGGGCACCGGCAGGCCGCGCCAGTCCCGCAGGTCGAAGAACGTCAGGCAGTCGGGCCGGGTTGCCAGTGCCAGATAGAACATCAGCAGATAGAAGTAGCGCCCGTAGTCCACCGTCAGGATGAACATGGCCGCGACCAGCGGCAGGAACACCAGCGCCGCTCGGGGGCCCTGCGGCCCGGCAGGGACAAGGATCGACAGCGCCAGCGCCAGGAACACCAGGATCGAGGGCAGGACGATCAGCCCGTCCTCGGCCAGGAATCCCATGTGCAGCCGCAGTAGCTCGGCCAGCCCCATCTCGGCAAAGCGGTACATGATCATGTCCCGCAGCCCGGGAACCCCGTGTTCGGGCCAGTACAGGGTCTCGAGCGCATAGGTCGGCGGACCGCCCAGCACGAAGGGCATGGCCAGGGCCGCGACGGAGGCCACGGTCGCCGCCCGCAGCCAGACCGGCCCGGTGAACGCCAGCGTCACCAGCACCGGCAGGAACAGCACCAGCGCCAGTTCCCGCGTCAACGCGGCGACCGCGATCAGCGCCAGCGTGACCGGACCCCGCCACGCGCCACGCGCCAGGATCAGCCCGAAGAACGGCAAGAGGATCAGGATCTCGGCATCCACCCGGTAGATCAGCACGACCGGCGTCAGGCACAGAAGAACGAACTGCATGGCCGGAAGGCGCCGATGCAACTCGCCCAGCGCGAGGACGGCGATCGCCGCAAAGACCGCGACCAGCAGGACCGAGAACAGGAACGGCCCGGCCCCGGTCAGCAGGTCGAGCCGATAGATGACCTCGCCCGGCAGGCCCCGGCGGGCAAAGCCGCTGGACCAGGCCCAGAACGTGTCATCCCGGAAGCCGAAGGGCAGACCGGACAGGATGCGCTCGGCGAACTTCCAGACGGCCACCGCGACCATCGCCGCGGCAACGGTCAGCGGCACGGGATGAATGACCATGGTCACCGCGGGTCTGGGATGGGCTGGTGCCGGTGAAGGGACTCGAACCCCCGACCCCATCATAACGAATGACAGGGGCTAGACGCCAACCGTCTCGATAACTCAGTGTTTTCTCTAGGCCGTCTGCCGCGTTGCAAGGATGTTGCAAGACCGCATCAGATCAGCGGGCCGGTCCCCGTCGCACGACCGCGCGCCTTCCGCTCGCGTTCTTCCAGCACCTCGCGCCACATCTCATAGGTCGAGGCCACCATCTGCTCCAACTCGTCGCGGGAGTAGAGTTCGATACCTTCATCCGTGTGAAGCCTGACCGCGCGCCGATCATCGGACGTGTCGCCAAACTGAGCGATGGTCAGCCGAACGTCAGCAAAGTCCTCGTCAGCCGCCCGGATGCGCTCGTGCATCATCGAGAAGGCGAACCGGCGACCCTCAGCGTTCAAGCCCCTGTTGCGGCGCGGCTCGATGAACAGTGCGCTTGCCTGCTCGTCGATGGCGAGAATCATTGGGAGCCAAAGAGTGACCTTTTGCCCCATACCCATCGACAGGGGGAAGAATTCGTGCCGCCGCCCGAAGACCCGCCCAGAACGGGTGAAGTCGTGCAGGCGCAAGGCGACACGCCGGTTGAATGTGAACTCCTCATCCGACCGGCTGCGCTTGCGCAACTCGGCCTCGATCACGGGCCAAGGCGCCGGCTCGGCTGCGCCCAAGTCAAGGTCGGGCTGGATGTTGAAGATGTCGGAGAAGCAGGCGCGGACCGGCTTGTAGGAGAAGGTCGAGAAACCGCCATTCATCTGCTCCAAGCTCTTGCGCTTCATGTCGTCGCGCTGGGGCGCGATGCGGGCAAGGTCAATGTCAGGCAAAAGGCGTGTCGTCACTAGGCGGTTCTCCTGCACGAGGATTTGTGCCGACTGACACCTTATGGTGGCGGAATCGGTCGATGATCACATCATCCGGTATCCGCATCCCAAAAGCAACATCTGTTCGCGCTTTGTCCACCACCACCGACCACGGCGAGTCCTTCGCGTGCGACAGATCGACAAGACGTCCGGGCGGGAGGTGCCCGTAGGACCGCATTACGTCAGACACGAGGTCGATGACTTCAAGGTCTGTCGGCTTTGGCAGGTCACGGGTCTTGCCGGTGAGGGGGTCTTTCGCGACTGCCCGGTTGATGATCGGCGCTGATCCTGACGGCTTGAACGCCCGATAGACGGCAGGGTGGACGGGGCCATACTGCCAAGCCTCGAAGTAGCCCGACACGAGCGGGCGCTTCGTCTTGGTCAGGTGGATGCCGTGAGCGAAGTAGAGCAGCTTCTGGAGGGCAAGGTTTGTGATCGTCCAGCCGCGCTTGTCCGCCTCGTCGAGCATGAGGTTCGCGATTGCCTTCGGATCGTATGGCCCGCTCATGACCTCATGCCTGCCGCCCTCGATGTTCTACTTTTGTTCGGCATTATGCCGCACACCGTAGTGATTTGGCAATGGCATGATGGTGGTGCCCCAATCCGGATTCGAACCGAAGACCCCTTCATTACGAATGAAGTGCTCTACCAGCTGAGCTATTGGGGCAACGCGTCGTTCCGTCTAAACGACGGAGCGCCAATGCGCAACCCACCTTGCCACCGAATCTTACCCATGCGATACTCAACCCGTAAGTGAAAACAAGAACGTCCCGTCCAAGAACCCCCTGCTGATCCGGCGCAAGAAGGTTGCGAAGGAACTTGAAGAACTCATTCGCGCCGAAGGTCTTGCTGGCTCGCTGTTCGAGGTGGTGGCCCCGGCACGAACCGACACGGACCAGCGCAAGTGGGAACGGCGCGCGACCCGGATCGTCGAGCAGGCTCTTGAGTTCGAGATGCAGGTTCCGCAGGCGCTGCTGAACCGCCTCAAGTTCCAGGCTGGCTTTGACCCGAACCCGACTGTCCACGTCGAAACCGATGGCAAAGCGCCGTTCTGACTCTCGCCTATGTGCGGTTGCGCCCGCCTGTGTAGGTCCGGCTATCGAGGCTCGCAACAACGCCCCTTGCTTGGCTCTGATGGTGTGAGCGCCCCCCGAGGGCATCGGTGTGCCAAGGTGGGTCAGCCAGGATC
>DBBA01000136.1:0-168 GCA_002291955.1 Rhodobacteraceae bacterium UBA996
CGATCTCCACGCCGCGGTTCATTGGCCCGGGGTGCATCACGATGGCGTCCGGGGCGGCGTGGGAGAGTTTCGCCGCGTCAAGGCCGTAGCGGTGGAAGTATTCGCGCTCCGACGGGATGAAGGCGCCGTCCATCCGTTCCTTCTGGAGCCGCAGCATCATCACCACGT
>DBBA01000136.1:476-7889 GCA_002291955.1 Rhodobacteraceae bacterium UBA996
CGCAGCATCATCACCACGTCGGCGCCCTGCAGGCCCTGCACCATGTCCTCGTACACCTCGACCCCCCAGTCGCGGATGCCGGCGGGCAACAGCGTCGGCGGGCCGATCACGCGGATGCGGCTTTCCATCTTGCCGAGCAGGTGGATGTTGGATCGCGCGACGCGGGAGTGGGCGATGTCGCCGCAGATGGCCACCGTCAGGCGGTGCAGGCGCCCCTTGCGACGGCGGATCGTCAGCGCGTCGAGCAGCGCCTGGGTGGGGTGTTCATGCCGCCCGTCGCCTGCGTTCAGGACCGCGCAATCGACCTTCTGCGCCAGCAGATGCACCGCGCCCGAGTTCGGGTGGCGCACCACCAGCAGGTCCGGGCGCATGGCGTTGAGGGTGAGGGCGGTGTCGATCAGCGTCTCGCCCTTCTTCACGGACGAATGCGCCACCTGCATGGTCATCACGTCGGCGCCGAGCCGCTTGCCTGCGAGTTCGAAGGAGGCCTGCGTGCGGGTGGAGGCCTCGAAGAACATGTTGATCTGGGTGAGGCCGGCAAGGGCGTCGGCGTGCTTGACCTCGGCCCGGTTGAGGGTGGCGTAGGTTTCGGCCAGGTTGAGGATTTCGGTGATCTCGGGCGGCGCGAGGGGGGCTATGCCCAGGAGATGCGGCTGGCGGAAGGTCATCGGCGGCGCGTCCCCGGGTTGCGGTGACGGTGTAGCGCATGGGGCGCGGGGTGGTCCAGCGGGGGGCGTCGCAGCGGGGGCTCTGCCCCCGCTGGCCCTCGGCGTGCGCCTCGGGCGTTCGGGCCTGATGGATGTCCACTGGACATCCATCCGGGCGGCCCTCACCCCCCGAGGTATTTGGGCAAGGATGAAGCGGGAGGGTTCTTTTGGGGGCTTGGGGGATCGGCTAGGGTGCTGGGCATGACGCTGGAATTGTCCCCTGACGCCGCGCTGGCCGCGCTGGTCTGGCAGATCGAGCTGGGCGCGGACGCGTGCATCGGCGAGGTGCCGGTGGACCGGTTTGCGGCAGTGCCGCCCGTGGCCGCGCCGGTGGTGACTGCGGTGGCGGTGGCGCCGGTCGTGCCGGTGGCCGGGGCGGACCCGGTCGTGGTGGCGGAAGCCGCGGCGGCGGGGGCCGGGACGCTGGAGGCGTTGCGGGAGGCCCTGGCGGCCTATCCCCATTGCGACCTGCGCGAGGGGGCGAAGTCGCTGGTGTTTGCCGACGGGAACCCTGCCGCGCGGGTGATGATCGTGGGCGAGGCGCCGGGCCGGGACGAGGACATTGCGGGGCGGCCATTTGTCGGGAAGGCGGGGCAATTGCTCGACCGGATGCTGGCGGCGGTGGGGATGGACCGGGCGCATCCCGATCCGGGGCGGGCGGTCTACATCACCAACGTCCTGCCCTGGCGGCCACCGCAGAACCGCGACCCCGAGCCCGCCGAGGTGGCGATGATGCTGCCGTTCCTGCGGCGGCATGTGGAACTGGTGGCGCCGGACCTGCTGGTGCTGATGGGCAACCATGCCTGCGGGGCATTGCTCGGGCAGAAGGGGATCACCCGGTTGCGGGGCCAGTGGAGGCACGCGCTGGGGCGCCCGGCGTTGCCGATGCTGCACCCGGCCTATCTGTTGCGGAACCCGGCCGCCAAGCGCGAGGCCTGGGCGGACTGGCTGGCGCTGGCGGCGCGGATGCGGGAGGGCGGGCGATGACGCTGGAGATGCCGCGGCGGTACGACGAAAGCCGTCCGTTGGAACCCGTGCGCTTTGCCGTGCTGACCGTGTCGGACACGCGCAGCGCGGCCGATGACCGGTCGGGTGACACGCTGGTGGAACGGATCAGCGCGGCGGGCCATGTGCTGGCGGCCCGCGGGATCGTGCGGGACGAGCGCGCGGTGATCGCGGAGCGGCTGCGCGCCTGGGTCGCCGATCCGGGGGTGGATGCGGTGCTGACGACCGGGGGGACCGGGCTGACGGGGCGGGATGTGACCGTCGAGGCGCACCGCGATGTCTACGAGAAGGAGATCGAGGCGTTCGGTGTGATCTTCACGATGGTCTCGGTCGCCAAGATCGGGACCTCGGCCATCCAGTCGCGCGCCTGTGCCGGCGTGGCGGGGGGGACCTATCTGTTCGCGCTGCCGGGCAGCCCCGGCGCCTGCCGCGATGCCTGGGACGAGATCCTGGCGCCGCAGTTCGATCTGCGGCACCGGCCCTGCAATTTCGTCGAGATCATGCCGCGGCTGGAGGAACACCGGCGCAAGTGAGCTGGGCGGAAATAGGCGTCACTCCAGCCGCAGGTCGGCGTAGTCGCCCGCGCCCTGGTCCGAGATGAAGCGCAGCGTGTCGCCGGACACCAGCACCGCCTGGCAATTGTCGCCGAGGTTGCGTTCACCCCAGAACAGGCTGCGGCAGAAGTAGCCGCCGTTCCACGCCCAGTCCCCCGAGACTGGGCGGCCGAAGGCGCGGCCTTCGATCCGGCCCTGAGGCGTGACGGTGAGTTCGATCCCGAAGCGTTTCAGCTTCTTGGACGTGATGAGGTCGACGAAGCGCGACTGCTCGCGCACCTGTTCGAACGCCTGCGCGCCCGAGGGCACGGCGATGGCGGCGAAGGTCGCGGCGATGGCGGCGGCGAGGGCGGCACGCATGGCGGGTGGCTCCACTGGTTCCCGGTTTTGCCTTGGACTACGGGCCGGAGCGTGGGACGGATCACGCCAATCCGAGCACATCCATCATATCATACTGGCCGGGGGGTTGAGAAATCCCCCACAGCGCGGCCCGAAGCGCCCCCTTGGCGAAAAGCTGCCGATCTGTGGCGATGTGGCGCAGCACGATGCGCTCGCCCGCGCCGGCAAAGATCACGTCGTGCTCGCCCACGATGTCGCCCCCGCGGATCGCGGAAAAGCCGATGGCGCCGGGGCGGCGCGC
Source organism: Rhodobacteraceae bacterium UBA996 (assembly GCA_002291955.1). Lineage (GTDB taxonomy): Bacteria > Pseudomonadota > Alphaproteobacteria > Rhodobacterales > Rhodobacteraceae > UBA996. Next base: position 3,383 of record DBBA01000136.1, read on the forward strand.
GCCGGTGATCCCGTCGCGGCCGCGGTCGGACATGGTGCCGAGGTCCACGCCGCGCCCCGCCGCCGCCGCCTGCCCCAGCATCAGCGCGGTGCCGGACGGCGCATCGACCTTGGCGCGGTGGTGGGCTTCGACGATCTCGATGTCGAACTCGGTCCCCAGGCGTTCGGCGACCATCTGCGTCAGCTTCACCAGAAGGTTCACGCCCAGGCTCATGTTGCCCGCACGGACGATGACGGCGTGGTGGCTGGCGGCCTCGATCCGTTCCAGGTGTTCGGGTTCCAGGCCGGTGGTGCCGATGACGTGGACGAGCCGCGCCTGGGCGGCCAGCGCCGTGTAGTCCACGGTCGCGGCGGGCGCGGTGAAGTCGAGCACGGCGGCGGCGCGGGCAAAGGCAGGCAGCGGGTCGTCGGTGACGGTGACGCCGAGGGGCGCCCCGCCCATCGCGGTGCCGATGTCCTGCCCGATCCACGGGTGGGCCGGGCGGTCGAGCGCCGCGATCAGACGGGCGTCGGGCGACGCGGTGACGGTGCGCACCAGCATCTGCCCCATGCGCCCCGAGGCGCCCGTCACCACGATGCCTGGCCTGTCGTCCATACCTGTCCCCCTCGTTTCCCTGCCCCATAGCGCCGGGGGGGCGCGCGGGACAGTCCCCTTGGTTGCGAAACCGCGTGGGCGGGCGTATGTGCGCCAACATGGCACGCCACCCCGATACCCAAGGTTCCGGTCCGTCGCAGCGGCAGTTGCGGGTGGGCGAGTTGATCCGCCGCACCCTGTCCGAGGTGTTGCAGCGCGGCGACGTGCATGATCCCGACCTGGCGGGCATGTCGATCACCGTGGGCGAGGTGCGGGTGTCGCCGGACCTGAAGGTGGCGACGGCCTTTGTCCTGCCCTTGGGCGGGGGCAACCGTGATGTGGCGCTGAAGGCCTTGGCGCGGAACAAGCACGAGTTGCGGCGCCATGTGGCGGCGGGGCTGACGCTGAAGTTCGCGCCCGACCTGCGGTTCCGGATCGACGATACGTTCGACCGGCTTGACGACACGCGGCGCCTGTTCTCGGACGCGCGGGTGCGGCGCGATATCGACGGCGAGTGAGGCGCATGGGCCGCGGGCGCAAGGGGCAGCCGGTGCACGGCTGGCTGGTGGTGGACAAGCCTGCGGGCATCGGGTCCACCGACGTGGTGACGCGGGTGCGCCGGGCGCTGGATGCGGCCAAGGCGGGGCATGCGGGCACGCTTGACCCCGATGCGACGGGGGTGCTGGCGGTCGCGCTCGGCGAGGCGACGAAGACCGTTCCCTATGTGGCCGATGCGCTGAAGTGCTACCGCTTCACCGTGCGCTGGGGGGCGGAAACCGCGACCGACGATGCGGCCGGTGCGATCACAGTGACCAGCGCCGCCCGGCCTGACGCGGATGCGATCCGCGCGGCCTTGCCGGCGTTTCGGGGCGATATCCTGCAGGTGCCGCCCCGGGTGTCGGCGGTGAAGGTCGAGGGCGCGCGGGCCTATGACCTGGCGCGCGAGGGCGAGGCGTTCGATCTGGCCGCGCGGCCCCTGTACGTGGAGACGCTGGAGCTGGTCGCCGCGCCCGACGCCGATACGGCCGAGTTCGAGATGGTCTGCGGCAAGGGCGGCTATGTGCGCGCGATTGCCCGGGATCTGGGCCGCGCGCTGGGGTGCCTCGGGCATGTGGCGACGCTGCGGCGGGTCTGGTCGGGGCCGTTCGATGCGGCCGAGGGCTTGACGCTGGACGAGATCGACCGGCTGGCGGCGACGGGCGACCTCGCGGCGCGGCTTTTGCCGCTGGAGGTCGCGCTGGACGACCTGCCCGAAGCGCGGCTGTCGGCCGACGGGCTGGCGCGGGTGCGCAACGGCAACCCCGGCGCGGTGGTGGCCACGACCGCCGCCTGGGGCGACGAGGTCTGGGCCAGCCACGGCGGTCAGGCGGTCGGCATCGGCACCTACCGGTCCGGCGAGTTCCACCCCGCCCGCGTGTTCCAGGTGTGATCGCGCGCGGCCACGAAGGCGGCAGCGTCCGGTCGGTGGCGTGGTATTCGCCCTGCGATGGCTACCGCTACCGGCTGGACCGGACCTGGGATGCGGGCGGGCCGCGGGCGGCCATTGTGATGCTGAACCCGTCCACCGCGACCGAGGCGGCGGATGATCGGACCATCGCGCGCTGCGGGGCGCGGATGCGCGCACTGGGGTTCGGGGCGATGACGGTGGTCAACCTGTTCGCCTGGCGCGCGACCGATCCCGCGGTGCTGGTCCGCGTCGCCGATCCGGTCGGGCCGGGGAATGACGGCGTGATTGCCGATGCCGCAGCCGGGGCGGGGCTTGTGCTGTGTGGCTGGGGCAACGGCGGGGCCCTGCACGGGCGCGGGACCGCGGTCGCGGCGATGCTGGTGGCCCAGGGGTGCGCCCTGCATGTCCTGGGTCTGACCCGGACGGGCGCCCCCCGGCATCCCCTGTATCTGGGCTATGCCGCGCGGCCCGTTCCGTGGCGCCCCGCGTGGGGCGCCGGTCCGGTCAGCGGACGCGTCGCGACCGCCTGACCTGCGGGGGCGTGCCAGCTGTCGCCCTGAAGGGCAGCGTGTCGGGCCAGTGCGGGGATGCCCTTGCGGTTCACCCGCAGGTCGCTGTCGCGCAGGCCCGGCACGCCCGAGACCACGGCCAGCGTCAGGCCGTTCACCGTCACCAGCCCGTCGCGCAGGTCCTGGGACGGGCGCACCCGCACCAGGATCGGTCCGCGGAACGCCGCGGGGTCAAGGTCAAGGTGCAGGACATCCCGCCCGCGGACGAAGCGGGCGACCCGCACCGCGGTCGGGCGACCGGACCCCCAGGGCCAGACCCAGTGCACCGCCGGTGTCCGCGGGTCCGGCCCCGCGCCAGGGGCGCCGTGCGGGTTGCGCGCGCCCGTCATGGCGCGCCCCCGGCCGGGCGACCCTCGGGATCGACAAGCAGCTCGACCCGGTCGCGCCCCGGCACGAAGCCCGCGAAAGTGGCCGGTGCATCGCCCGGCGCGCGGACAAGGGTGGCGGCCCGGACGGGCGGCGGATCGTCCGCGCCCGGATCGGGGCCGGGGGCCGGACCAGCGCCGGGATCAGGGTGGTCACCGTCGGCTGACCAGCCCCCCACGGGCAGCCCGTGGACCGCCGACGGGACGCCAGACGGGCCGCCGGACGGGCCGCCGGACAGGACCAACCCGGCCCCGTGAAAATCGTCGTCATGGCTCGCGTCGTCGCCCTGCGGTCCGTTGCCGAACATCGTCGGCAGGACAACAAGCGGCAACACCCCCAGGAGGAGCAGCACCCACATCGCGGAATTTCCCTTCACCCAAAGGGGACGCTAGCAGGCGCGCGTTGAGAAACGGTGAGGTCGTGCCCGACGATTCGCGGCAAATTGAGGGGGTTGGCCCGATCCGGGCCGCCCTGCGACAGCGGCCACCCGGTGGCAGGTGGGCCGTGGGGTGCGGCGCCCGTCCCGGATGGCGGGAAGGTTCGGCGGGCAAGGTCGGCGGGATCGGGAGCGGGGTCGGCAGCGGGGTCCGGCGTTTTCCCGGCGGGCCGGACGTGCTATCGCGGCGGCATGGCCGAGCCGTCCCCATCGCGCGCCCTCCTGCCCCGGACACCGCACCGTGCCCCGGCCACCCCCGGGTCCGCATCCCCCGGCCCTGCGCCCGATCCCGCCGCCAAGCCGCCCGCCGAGCCGCCCCCCGACCCATCCGCCGACCTTGCGCTGCAGATCGCGGCGCTGCGGGCCGAGGTCGCGCGGCTGAATGCACACCGCTTCGTGCGCGACCTGAACTCGCCCGTCCGGATGCTGGCATTCCAGTTCGCGCGCGGGCTGGCCCTGGGGCTGGGCACGGTGGTGGGCGCGTCGATCCTGGTGTCGCTGTCGGTCTATCTTCTGTCGCAGGTGGATTTCATCCCGATCCTGGGCGACTGGGCGGCCGAGATCGCGCGCGAGATCGAGGCCGGGCGCTGATCCGCGCCGCGGTACGGCCGACACCGGACACCCGAAGGCACCTTGCCCCTTCCCTTGCGCCGCGTTTTCCCCTATGGGCCCGCATCCCGTATCGGCGACCGTGCGGGACCCCTCCACCGGCCCTGCTGGACGACATCCCGGCTGCGGCACCATCACAGGAGACCCCGATGTCGATCACGGCCGAAGACAAGACCCGCATCGTCGGCGAATACGCGACGAAGCCCGGCGATACCGGATCGCCCGAAGTGCAGGTGGCGATCCTGTCGAACCGCATCGCCGCGCTGACCGAGCACTTCAAGACCCACGTCAAGGACAACCATTCGCGCCGCGGGCTGCTGAAGCTTGTGGCCCAGCGCCGCAAGCTTCTGGACTACGTCAAGCGCAAGGACGAGGCGCGCTATCAGGCGCTGATCGAGCGGCTGAACCTGCGCCGCTGATCCCGCGCCACGACGCAGGACGCACCCCAAGGCCCCGGCCCCCGCGCCGGGGCTTTTCTTTTTCGCGGCGCGCAAAGTCCGCTTTGGC
>DBBA01000136.1:8266-14390 GCA_002291955.1 Rhodobacteraceae bacterium UBA996
GCGGCGCAGGGAGTTCGCCATGTTCAACCAGATCAAGCCGGGTCACGTCCTGCGCTTTGCCACGTGCCCGTCCACCATCGCCTCGCCCATGGGGACCAACCCCGAGAACAACGACAACTCGGCCGAGACGGCGTGGCCGAACACCAACACGCTGGGCCAGGTCACGCTGATCTCGCACCCCTCGGGGGCGCTGGGCGAGATGGCGGCGGCAGTGGCACTGGGGGTGCGTCCGGGGTCCAGCGTCAGCCGGTCGGCCAGCTATTCGGCGGTCGGGCGGATGGTCACGCCGTCGGACCGGCCGCTGGGGCAGGAGACCTGCGATTTCGTGGGCTATACCGACGGCAAGTCGTACTACATCAATTCCGCGCGGACGGTCTTCTCGAAGGACTTCTCGGGGTGCCTGATGGTGGCCTACACGCAGGCCGGGCAGCGGCGCGTGGCCCATTCGGCGGCCAGCGCGGTCGCACAGATGGACTGCAAGCAGGCGTTCCTGAACACCATCCAGGGCAATGGCGCCGTCCTGCACGGCTGGTTCCGCCCGTTCCGCGATGCGGTGGACGGGGCGCGGCGTTTTGCGGCCTACCAGGCCTTTGCGGGCTACATGGGCAACAACCCCTATGCGATCACGACCTTCGGGGTCATCACGGCGGCCAACCAGGCCTGGGCGATCGACGCGTTCAAGCCGCAGGGCATCACCGGGTCCTGGGTGGTGACCCATGTCGCGCAGCCGGCACTGTCGAACGCTTGGATCGTCTGACCTGCCGGCATTGCCCCCCTCTTGCGGCGTCGGGGTCTGCATGTCTTTCCAACGCGGCCGTTCTGGTGTAAGCGCCGCGCCATCTGTGACGTGACGCCCCTGGCCCCGGGCACATGCGAAGGATAGGGGCGGCGGCAATGGGGCCGCCAGATGTGCGCAGGCGACGGCAGGGGCCGGCCGCGCGAAGGATACACCACATGTTCAATATCACGCGGAAATCCATCCAGTGGGGCGATGAGACGCTGACCCTGGAAACGGGCAAGGTCGCCCGTCAGGCCGACGGGTCGGTGATCGCCACGCTAGGCGAGACGTCGGTCATGGCCAACGTGACCTTCGCGAAAAGCGCGAAGCCGGGGCAGGACTTCTTCCCGCTGACCGTGCACTATCAGGAACGCTATTACGCCGCGGGCAAGATCCCCGGCGGCTACTTCAAGCGGGAAGCGCGCCCGTCCGAGAAGGAAACGCTGGTCTCGCGCCTGATCGACCGGCCGGTGCGCCCGCTGTTCGTGGACGGGTTCAAGAACGAGGTTCTGGTGATCGTCACCGTGCTGAGCCACGACCTGACGAACGAGCCCGACATCGTGGCGATGATCGCGGCGTCCGCGGCGCTGACCATCTCGGGCGTGCCCTTCATGGGGCCGATCGGGGCGGCGCGCGTGGGCTTCGTGAACGGCAACTATGTGCTGAACCCGTCCTGCGACGACATGATGAACCTGCGCGACAACCCCGAGCAGCGGCTGGATCTGGTCATCGCCGGCACCAAGACCGCCGTGATGATGGTGGAATCGGAAGCCTACGAGCTGTCGGAAGCCGAGATGCTGGGCGCGGTGAAGTTCGGCCATGACGCCATGCAGCCGGTGATCGACCTGATCGTCGATTTCGCCGAGGACGCGGCCAAGGAACCCTTCGACTTCTCGCCGCCCGACTATTCTGCGCTCTATGCGCGGGTGAAGGCGGTGGGCGAGGCGCAGATGCGCGCGGCCTTCGCGATCCGCGACAAGCAGGAACGCACCAGTGCCATCGAGGCCGCGGTCGCCGCGATCAAGGCCGCCGTGTCCGACGAGGACCGGGCCGACGAGAACCTTTATCCGGCGATCAAGAAGCTCGAATCCTCGATCCTGCGCGGCGACATCATCAACGGCGGCGCGCGCATCGACGGGCGCGACAACCGCACCGTGCGCCCCATCGTGTCCGAGACCGGCATCCTGCCGCGCGCCCACGGGTCGGCGCTGTTCACCCGCGGGGAAACGCAGGGCCTTGTCGTCACCACGCTGGGCACCGGCGAGGACGAGCAGTTCATCGACGCGCTGACCGGCACGTCGAAGATGAACTTCCTCCTGCACTACAACTTCCCTCCCTACTCGGTCGGTGAGGTTGGCCGCTTCGGCCCGCCCGGCCGTCGCGAGATCGGCCACGGCAAGCTCGCATGGCGCGCGCTGCAGGCGGTCCTGCCGCCCGCGACCGACTTCCCCTACACGATCCGCGTGGTGTCCGAGATCACGGAATCGAACGGGTCGTCGTCGATGGCCACCGTCTGCGGCGGGTCGCTGTCGATGATGGACGCGGGCGTGCCGCTGAAGGCCCCCGTGGCGGGCGTCGCCATGGGCCTGATCCTGGAGGATGACGGCCGCTGGGCGGTGCTGACCGACATCCTGGGCGACGAGGACCACCTGGGCGACATGGACTTCAAGGTGGCCGGGACCGCCGAGGGGATCACCAGCCTGCAGATGGACATCAAGGTGGCGGGCATCACCCCCGCGATCATGGAACAGGCGCTGGCCCAGGCCAAGGACGGCCGGATGCACATCCTGGGCGAGATGGCCAAGGCGCTGACGTCGGCACAGGCGTTCAGCCAGTACGCGCCGAAGATCGAGACGCTGACGATCCCCACCGACAAGATCCGCGAAGTGATCGGGTCGGGCGGCAAGGTCATCCGCGAGATCGTCGAGGTCTCGGGCGCCAAGGTGGACATCAACGACGACGGCGTGATCAAGATCGCGTCGAACTCGGCCGAGGCGATCCAGAAGGCCTATGACATGATCTGGTCGATCGTGGCCGAACCCGAAGAGGGCAAGGTCTACAAGGGCCGGGTCGTGAAGCTGGTCGATTTCGGCGCCTTCGTGAACTTCTTCGGCAAGCGCGACGGGCTGGTGCATGTCAGCCAGATCTCGGGCAAGCGGCTGAACCACCCCTCGGATGCCCTGAAGGAGGGGCAGGAGGTCTGGGTGAAGCTGCTGGGCTTCGACGACCGCGGCAAGGTGCGCCTGTCGATGAAGGTGGTCGATCAGGAGACCGGCAAGGAAGCGACCGAAGCCCCGGCCGAGGTCGAGTAACCCCACCTGCGACGCGGAAAGGGGCGCCACGGGCGCCCCTTCTCCTCCCCTTGGCCGGGCGTCATCCGGAGGGGTCGGGCAGGTCCGGAAGAGTGGCCGAGTGGTTTAAGGCTCTGGTCTTGAAAACCAGCGGCGGTGCAAGCCGCCCGTGGGTTCGAATCCCACCTCTTCCGCCAGCTGACCCGAGGCGCTTTCTCTAGGACCAGGTGTTTGAGGCGAACGCAGATGCCCGCAACCGGCGAGCGATGGCCGGGTTGTCGTGCCGCAGGTCGTGCTGTGCGGTTTGCGGCTTTGGCGGTGTGGCACGGTGCGTCCATGGGCATCGTCTGCCGGGGCAGCGTGTTTCAACGTGATTGCCGGGTTTCGCGTCGGTGCCGTGGGGTCGATCCGTGCAGGACGATCCGGATCAGCCTGCATGGCGTGTCCGGGACGCGGGCAGAGGTCGAGGCCCGGTGAGGCCGTGGCGCGACCCTGGCCCTTCCGAATTCGCGCAGGCCGGACCCGCATGTCGCCTCATCAGGCATTAAGACCTTCGTGCTACCGAGTCTGTGGTTGTTGGCGGGACCCGCGATGAAACTGCACAGCATGCTTTTTGCCGTTTTCGGCCTCATCGGGGTGTTCCTCGTGTTGTTCGGCGGTCAGCTTGCCTATACGGCAGTCTCCGAACAGCGCGATATCCGGCGCGCGGTCGTTCTGGGCAGGGCCGAGTCCGCGGCGATCAGCGCGATCATCGAAATGTCGCTCGAGCGAAGTGTCGTGCAGGTGGCGCTGGCCCAGCCCGATCCCATTCCGACCGCGTTCAACGACATCGTGACCCGGCAGCGCGCCCTGGTTGACGCCGGACTTGCCGACGCCGTGAAGCAGCTGGAACCCCTTGCCGACATGCCGAGCACGGCCGAATATGTCGCGATGACCACGGCCATCCGGGCGCGGGTCGCGGCGTTGCGGAGCGAGATCGACAGGATCCTCGCGCTGTCCGGAGGCGAGCGGGATCCGGTCCGGGCCCGGCAGCTTCCCGAAGAGATGAAGCGCGAGGTGGTCAGCCTGCGCAACGCCACCGAGCTGCTGCGCAACCGTGTCGGGGTCTCGACCCAGCTTGCGGGCGCGCTGCAGCATGTCGAGGCGAAGGCCTGGGAAGTGCGGGAGTTCGGCGGGCGGGCCCGGACATACTTCGCGATCGCCACGCTGACCGGTGCGCCGATCTCTGACGCCGACCTTGCGGCGCTGGATGTCGACAGCAAGCGGGCGGACGAGGCATGGGAATCGCTGTTGCATGCGGTCCGCCACGTGGAGGACGTTCCGGAGGACATCCTGCGCGAGATCGCGGCTGCGGATGCGCTTTACTTCGGCAACTACCAGGAGGTGACCGACCGGCTCCGGGCGGCCTCGCGCGCGGCGACGGGGGGGGCCAGACCGGACTACGGGATGGATTTCGGCACGTTCTTTGCCACGTCGAACGACGCACTCGGCGCGATGGAGGACCTGTCGCAGAACAGCGGGACCGCGCTGACGGCGTACTGGGAGGATCGCGAGCGGCGCGCAGCGATCGTGGCCGCGGCAAGCACGGCCCTTGCGGTCCTGTCCGTGGCGATGATGGCCGTCACCTTCCGGATCCTGGCTGTCCGGGTCATGGGATTGCTGGGGGCGTCGCGGCGGATCTTCGCCAGCCTCGCGCAGGGTGAACTCGACACCCGGGTGCTCGAGAACCGTCCCGAACTGCCGGAGATCAAGGAACTGCACGTCACGGTCATGGGCTTCCGCAGCGCCTTCGAGAATGCGCGCAAGGCCGAGGCCGAGGCAAAGGAAGCCTCTGCACGGCAGAAGGAGGCGGAAATGGAGGAGGCCAGACGGGAGCGCGACCGGATGGCCGAGCGCGAGGCGCAGGCCGAAAGGGAGCGGGCCGAGACCGAGGCCCGGCTTGCGCAAGAGCGGCGCGCCGCGTCGGAGATCGCCGCGGTCGTCGAGGCCTGTGCCGCGGGCGATTTCTCGCGGCGGCTTTCGACCGGGGACAAGGAGGGGATCTTTCGCGAGATCTGCGATGGCATGAACCGGATCGGCGAGGCGGCCGATGCGGGCCTTGGGGCGGTGCGCAGCGCGCTTGACCGGATGGCCGCAGGGGACCTGAGCCATCGCATGCCCGACGACTTCGAGGGCGTGTTCGCCGAGATCGCCCGCGCCATGAACGAGACGGCGGCGAGCCTGTCGGAGACCCTTGTGCGCATTGCGCGGTCCGCGGAACGGGTGGATGGGTCGTCGCAGACGATCGCGGGATCGACCCGCGACCTGATGCAGCGGTCAGACACGAATGCGGTCCGGATCGAACGGACCGCGCGCGAACTGTCGCTGATCCTGGAGAACGTGCGCAGGGCCGCGCAATCGGCCGAGACTGCACGCGGCTCGGTCGAGGATGTCACGGCGATGGCGCGTGTGGGCAATGATGTGATCACGCAGACCATCGCGGCGATCGGTCTGATCCAGACGTCGTCCGACGAGATCAGCAAGGTCCTGAAGCTGATCGACGACATCGCCTTTCAGACCAACCTTCTGGCCCTGAACGCGGGCGTCGAGGCGGCGCGGGCCGGAGATGCCGGTCGCGGCTTCGCGGTCGTGGCGTCGGAAGTCCGGGCGCTGGCGCAGCGCTCCTCGGACGCGGCGCGCGAGATCTCGGGCTATGTCGAGACATCTGCGGGCAACGTCCGCAGCGGGGTCAACCTGGTGCAGCAGTCGGGCGACGCCTTCCGCAGGATCGTCGCCGGACTGGAGGAGGCGACCGTGCGGATCCACGCCATCGTGGCCGCGGCCAGCGAGACGTCGACCGGGATCGGCGAGATATCGAAGGCCACAACCGCCCTCGATGCCGACACGCGCCAGAACGCCGCCGTCTTCCGCGAGACGGCCGATGCGGTGGCATCGCTGCAGGATGAAGCCTCGACCCTGAACACGGCCGTGACGGCTTTCCGCCTGGACGCGCCCAGAGCCGAAGCGCAGTCATCGGGACGGCGCCCGGTTCGCGCGGCCTGAGCGGCGCCCGACG
>DBBA01000091.1:0-1020 GCA_002291955.1 Rhodobacteraceae bacterium UBA996
CCCGGGGGACCCGCGTCGTCTATCGCGCCAGCCTGGAAGACGACCTGTCGGCCGTCGCGGCCATCCGCCCATACCTGGCCATCGGCACTACGCCGGTCGTGCAGAAGGCCAAGCAGCAGGGCATCCCGTCGCTCTACTTCACCAACCTGATCTCGGCCCGCCCGCTGATGGGCCCGGCCGGGGCGGGATCGCTGGCCGAAGTCGTCACCGCCGCCATGGGCAACCGCGACCGCATGGCCACCATGCGCGAATTCTTCGACGGCGTCGGCACCGGCGATACCGCGGGCGTCTGGGAAGGCACCCCGAACCTGCGCCCCGATTTCCGCGCCCAGCATCAGAAGAAACTCGACAAGGCGGCCCGCGCCGCCCGCGCCGAGGAGATGATCTGATGCTTGTCATGGATCATGACCGGGCGGGCGGCTACTGGGGGGCGGTCTATGCTTTCTGCGCCGTCAAGGGCCTGCAGGTGGTGATCGACGGCCCCGTGGGCTGCGAGAACCTGCCCGTCACCTCCGTCCTGCATTACACCGACGCGCTGCCCCCGCACGAACTGCCCATCGTCGTGACGGGTCTCGCCGAGGACGAGATGAGCGCGGGCACCGAGGAATCGATGAAGCGCGCGTGGAAGGTGCTGGATCCCGCGCTGCCCGCGGTCGTGGTGACCGGCAGCATCGCCGAGATGATCGGCGGCGGCGTCACGCCCCAAGGCACCAACATCCAGCGCTTCCTGCCCCGCACCATCGACGAGGATCAGTGGGAAGCCGCCGACCGGGCGATGACGTGGATCTTCACGGAATTCGGCCAGACCAAGGGCCGGATGCCGCCCGAAAAGCCGCGCGAACCGGGCACTGCGCCGCGGGTCAACATCCTTGGCCCCATGTACGGCACGTTCAACATGCCGTCCGACCTGCACGAGATCCGCCGCTTGGTCGAAGGCATCGGGGCCGAGGTCAACATGGTCATGCCGCTTGGCGCCCATCTGGCCGAGATGCGCAACCTCGTGAACGCCGACGTCAACGT
>DBBA01000091.1:1431-9214 GCA_002291955.1 Rhodobacteraceae bacterium UBA996
GCCCCCATCGGGGTCGAAAGCACGACCCTGTTCCTGCGGAAACTGGGCGAACTCCTGTCCCTCGACCCGGAACCCTTCATCGAACGGGAAAAGCACTCGACCCTGAAACCCGTCTGGGACCTGTGGCGGTCGGTGACGCAGGACTTCTTCGCCACCGCATCCTTCGGGATCGTGGCGAGCGACACCTACGCCCGCGGAATCCGGCACTACCTGGAATCCGACCTTGGGCTTCCCTGCGCCTTCGCCATCTCGCGGCTGCGCGGCAAGAAGACCAACAACGAGGAGGTGCGCGCCCTGATCGCCCGCACCCGGCCCCTCGTGGTGATGGGGTCGATCAACGAGAAGATGTACCTCGCGGAAACGAAGGCCGGGCATGGCCCCGCGCCCACCTTCATCCCGGCAGGCTTCCCCGGCGCCGCGATCCGGCGGCACACCGGGACGCCCTTCATGGGCTACGCGGGCGCCACGTACCTGCTGCAAGAGGTCTGCAACGGCCTGTTCGACGCGCTGTTCCACATCCTGCCGCTCGGCACCGACATGGACCGCGCCGACGCCACCCCCGCCACGCTCCGCCGCGATTTCCCCTGGGATGCCGACGCGCAGGCGGCCCTCGACCGGATCGTGGCCACCCACCCGATCCTCACCCGCATTTCCGCGGCCAAGTCCCTGCGGGACGCAGCCGAACGGGCCGCGCTGGCGCAGGGCGCCGAACGCGTGGTCCGCGAAACCGTCGAAGCCCTTTCGGGGGCTACCCAGTCACGACCCGCACAGGAGGAACGCGCATGACCGACTTCACCTCGGACGCCCCCGTAGTCCATCGCGCGCACCGCCCGCCGCGGGCCGAGTTCTGTGCCTACTTCGCGGTGATCTTCCTGGCCGCGCTGCCGCTCGCGTTCCTCGCGTGGGCCCTGGCGGCGCTGCGGCAGGGCACCCTGACCCACAAGGGCCCCGTGGCCCGCGCCTGGACCCAGGCGCGGATCATCACGCCCATGATCTTCTCCGCCTGACGACCGGCGGAACCCACCATTCGCCTCTCCCCCCCGGGGGGGCGGATAAACCCCCAAGGGCATGACGCCCAAGGGATACCCGGCCGCGGGGGGCGCGGTGTCTGTCGAACGTTCCGGAGGAAAGTTTATGGCAGATAGGACCGACCTGTCTTTCACAGGTCTGACCGACGAGCAGGCGCAAGAACTGCACGCGGTGTATATGAGCGGGCTCTGGCTGTTCGCAGCCGTGGCCGTCGTTGCCCATATCGCCACGTACATCTGGCGTCCGTGGTTCTGAGGGAGAGAGAAGCATGAGCAAGTTCTACAAGATCTGGCTGATCTTCGATCCGCGCCGCGTGTTCGTGGCGCAGGGGGTCTTCCTCTTCCTGCTCGCAGCGATGATCCACCTGGTGGTGCTGTCCAACGGCATCAACTGGTTCGCTACGGCGGCGGCACGGGCCGCCGGCGGCTGATCCTTCAGCCGCGCAGCAACGACGCGCGCGGGCGGGGGCTTGCCCCCTGCCCGCGGCAACCCCGCTGGGGCGGGGTCCCCGTGACCCTTGCCCTGAACGACGGCCTCGCCGCCCGCAGCCCTGCGGGTACGGACCGCCAGACATCGAGAGGGAAGCATGGCACTGCTCAGCTTCGAACGTAAATACCGCGTGCCAGGCGGCACGCTTGTCGGCGGGAGCCTGTTCGACTTCTGGGTCGGGCCGTTCTTCGTCGGCTTCTTCGGGGTCACGACGATCTTCTTCGCCGGCCTCGGCACCATCCTGATCTTCTACTCGGCCGCGATGACGGGCGTGTGGAACCCCTGGCTGATCTCGGTCAACCCGCCGCCGATCAGCTACGGCCTGGGCGCCGCGCCGCTGATGGAAGGCGGCCTGTGGCAGCTCATCACGATCTGCGCACATGGCGCGTTCATCAGCTGGATGCTGCGCGAGGTCGAGATCTGCCGCAAGCTCGGCATCGGCTACCATGTGCCGATCGCCTTTGGCGTCGCGATCTTCGCCTACACCACGCTGGTGGTGATCCGGCCTGTCCTGATGGGCGCCTGGGGGCACGGCTTCCCCTACGGCATCTGGAGCCATCTCGATTGGGTCAGCTACACCGGCTACCTGTACGGCAACTTCCACTACAACCCCGCGCACATGATCGCCGTGACGTTCTTCTTCACGAACGCCCTGGCCCTCGCGCTGCACGGCTCGCTGATCCTGTCCGCCGCCAACCCCGAGAAGGGCAAGGAAATGCGGTCCCCGGATCACGAGGACACGTTCTTCCGCGACTTCATCGGCTACTCCATCGGGCCTCTGGGCATCCACCGCCTGGGCCTTCTCCTCGCGCTCAACGCCGGTTTCTGGAGCGCGGTCTGCATCGTGATCTCGGGCACCGTCTGGTTCGACGTCTGGGTCGCTTGGTGGGACTGGTGGCTGATGCTGCCGTGGTGGTCTGACATTCCGGGAGGCGTCAATGGCTGAGTTCCAGAACATCTTCACCCAGGTCCAGGTTGTCGGCCCGCCCGAGATGGGCACGGTCGAGGGCGCGGACCTGCGGGAACGGACCAAGGGCACGGCCTTCTCGCAACTCGCGGGCTGGTTCGGCAACGCCCAGCTCGGCCCCATCTACCTCGGGACCTTCGGGGTGGTGGGGCTGGCCACGGGTCTGGTGTGGTTCACCATGGTCGGCGGCTGGTACTGGTACGAGGCAGGCTGGAACCCGGCCGTCTTCGCCCGCGACCTGTTCTGGCTCTCGCTCGATCCCCCGGGACCCGAGGTCGGCCTCGGCATCCCGTCGGGCGAGGGGGCGGTCTGGCTGATCGCGTCGTTCTTCCTCCTGATCTCGGTCTGCTCGTGGTGGCTGCGCGCCTACACGCTGGCCGAGGCGCAGGGGATGGGCAAACACGTCGCCTGGGCCTTCGCGTCGGCCATCTGGCTGTTCCTGGTGCTGGGCCTCATCCGCCCCGTGCTGATGGGGTCGTGGTCGGAAGCGGTGCCCTACGGGATCTTCACCCACCTCGACTGGACGAACACCTTCAGCCTCACCTACGGCAACCTGTTCTACAACCCGTTCCACGCGCTCTCGATCGTCTTCCTCTACGGGTCGGCGCTCCTGTTCGCGATGCACGGGGCGACCATCCTGGCCGTCACCCGCCTGGGCGGCGACCGGGAACTGGAACAGATCGCCGACCGGGGCACGGCGTCCGAACGGGCGGGCCTGTTCTGGCGCTGGACCATGGGCTTCAACGCCACGATGGAAGGCATCCATCGCTGGGCGTGGTGGTTCGCGGTCCTGACCACGCTGACCGGCGGGATCGGCATCCTTCTCACCGGCACGGTCGTGGACAACTGGTTCGTCTGGGCCCAGGACCACGGGTATGGCGCGGCGGTGAACTACGTCCCCGCGAACACGCCCGAGGAGTTCGCCCCCTATCTTCCGCCGGAAAGGTAAGACCATGACCGACAAGAACGACTACTGGTATCTCGAGCGTGACAAGAAACCCAGCCTCTACGCCTGGATCTTCAACGAGATGGCCCGCGGCGCGATCTATGCCTTCGTCGCGGTGATGGCGATCCTCGGGTTCATCTTCCTGCTGATCGCGCTGTCGAAGATCCTGCCCGAGGACCCGTTTGCCGCCGAACTGCTGCCCGCCCTCACGGCGGCGGCCACGGCGCTGGTCTGACACGATGCGCGGGCGGGGCGGCCTCGATGCGCGCCCCGCCCGCCAGCCGGGTCCGGCCCCTTTTCCGGGGGCAGGACATCGGGGCCTCCACACCCCGGTTCCCTTCCTGTTGGCTACAGGAAACTGGCACCGCCGGGGTTTGGTCCCCGTGCGGTGCTTTTTTCTACCCGAAATGCAGGAGTCTGACCATGTCCGCGCCGCGCCCCCACACCCCCGTCCTTGACCGCGTTGCCGGTCCGGCCGACCTCAAGGTGCTGTCGGACGGGGACCTGCGACGGCTGGCCGACGATGTGCGCGCCGAAACCATTTCCGCCGTCAGCGTGACGGGCGGCCACCTGGGGTCGTCGCTGGGCGTGGTGGAACTGACGGTCGCCATCCACGCGGTGTTCAACACGCCCTTCGACAAGCTGATCTGGGACGTGGGCCACCAGTGCTATCCGCACAAGATCCTGACCGGCCGCCGCGCCCGCATCCGCACGCTTCGGCAGGAACAGGGTCTGTCGGGCTTCACCAAACGCTCGGAATCCGAATTCGACCCGTTCGGCGCGGCGCATTCCTCGACCTCCATCTCGGCCGCGCTGGGCTTCACCATCGGCCGCGACATGGGCCGCCCCACGGGCGACGCCATCGCCGTGATCGGCGACGGGTCCATCAGCGCCGGCATGGCCTATGAAGCCCTCAACAACGCCGGCCACGAAGGCCGCCGGGTGTTCGTGATCCTGAACGACAACGAGATGTCGATCGCCCCCCCCGTGGGCGCCATGTCGAAGTACCTGTCCGGCCTCTACGCCGGTGCTCCCTTCGCCGCCTTCCGCGAACTGGCCGAGGGGTTTGAATCCGCCCTTCCCGGCCCCCTGCGCGACGGCGCCCGCCGCGCGCGCCAGCTAGTCACCGGCGTGTCGGCGGCGGGCGGGACCTTGTTCGAGGAACTGGGCTTCACCTACGTCGGTCCCATCGACGGGCACGACATGGGCCAGTTGCTGGGCGTCTTGCGCGCCGCCCGCGCTCGCGCCACGGGGCCGGTCCTGATCCATGTGCTGACGAAAAAGGGCAAGGGCTATGCCCCCGCCGAATCCAGCGCCGACAAGTACCACGGGGTCGCGACCTTCGACGTCGCCACCGGCGCGCAGGCCAAGGCCGTGTCGAACGCCCCCGCCTATACCAAGGTCTTCGGTCAGGCGCTGACCCAGGCCGCCGAACAGGACAGCCGCATCGTCGCTGTCACCGCCGCCATGCCCTCGGGCACCGGCCTCGACATCATGGCCAAGCGCTTCCCGGCCCGCGTGTTCGACGTGGGCATCGCCGAACAGCACGGCGTGACCTTTGCGGCAGGCATGGCCGCAGCGGGGCTGCGCCCCTTCTGCGCGATCTATTCCACGTTCCTGCAGCGCGGCTACGACCAGATCGTGCACGACGTGGCGCTGCAGGGTCTGCCCGTGCGCTTCGCCATCGACCGGGCGGGGCTGGTGGGCGCGGATGGGGCAACGCACGCGGGCAGCTTCGACATCGCGTTCCTGGCGAACCTGCCCGGCATGGTCGTCATGGCCGCGGGGGACGAGGCCGAACTGATGCACATGGTCGCCACCGCCGCCGTGCACGACGGCGGTCCCATCGCCTTCCGCTACCCGCGCGGCGATGGCGTGGGGGTGGACATGCCCTCGCAGGGCGTGCCGATCACCATCGGCAAGGGCCGCATCGTGGAAGAAGGCGATACCGTCGCGCTCCTGTCCTTCGGCGCGCATCTGGCCGAGTGCCGGAAAGCGGCCGAGGACCTGCGCACCCGCGGCATCACCGTCACCGTCGCCGATGCGCGCTTCGCCAAGCCGCTGGACACCCAGCTCATCGGCCAGCTCGCCCGCCACCACGCGGCGCTGATCACCGTGGAACAGGGCGCGACGGGGGGCTTCGGCGCGCAGGTCCTGCACCACCTCGCCGCCAAGGGCGCCCTCGACCGCGGCCTGCGCATCCGCACCATGACGCTGCCCGACCGCTTCATCGACCACGCCAGCCCCGCCGCGATGTACCGCGACGCAGGCCTGACCGCGGGCGACATCGCGCGGACAGCGATGGAGGCGCTGGGCGTCGTCGCGGGCAAGTTCGGGACGGCCATCCGGGCGTAGGGTGGATGGCGAATGGCGGGGTGAACCCCGCCCTACCGCCCCCGCCGACCGGCTGCTCCATGCCGTAGGGCGGGCTTCAGCCCGCCATTCCCGGAACGAGTCCGGGCAACGCCCGCCCGGCGCACCTCTCGTGCACGAAGGTTAACCAAACCCTACCGTGCACAACCCTTGTCTTGCGATATCAACGGCGTGACCGTTTGTGCACATGTGCACAAACCAGCCCCTCACCCCCGGGCGACCTGTTCCGCCTCCTCGGGTGGGGGGTGGTGGACCGTGACCTGGGTGCCCACCGGGACCAGATCGTACAGCTCGGTCACATGCTCGTTCAGCATCCGGATGCAGCCCGAGGATACCGCCATTCCGATGGTCCAGGGTTGCGGCGTCCCGTGGATGCGATACCGGGTGTCCCGGCCCCCCCGGTACAGGTACAGGGCCCGGGCGCCGAGCGGATTGTCCGGCCCCCCCGGCATCCCGCCTGCAAGGGGCCCATAGATCTCGGGCTCGCGCCGGATCATGTTCGCCGTGGGCGCCCAGGACGGCCATTCCGCCTTGCGGCCCACCACGGCGGTGCCCCGCAGGTTCCGCCCCTCGGCCCCGACGGCCACGCCGTAGCGGATCGCCGTGCCTTCGCCGGTGATGAAGTACAGAAGCTTCCATCCGAGGTCGATATGGACGGTCCCGGGCCGGAAGTTCGGCCGCACCTCGACCTCGGCCCGGTTGTACAGCGGGTCGGGCTGCCGTTCGGACTGGGCGATGGCAGGCGCGGCCAGCAGCGTGGCGGTCCCGGACAACAGGAAATTGCGGCGGTCGAGCATGGTGGCGTCCCCCCGGACGATTGACAGGCGGACTATACCGAGACGGACGGGCTTGTCACCCTCCCCGCCGTCAAACCCGGGCGAGCGCCCCGAAGATGCGGTCGGAATGCTCGGCGAGGTAGATGCGCAGCCAGGGCGTGAAGCGGTCCGGCCAGCGCGCGGCCTCAGCGGTCAGGTCGTACAGGTCCACCCAGCGCACCGCCTGCACCTCGGCCGGGTTGGGGATGACCGTCAGGTCGCCCATCACCTCGGCCAGGAACAGGTCCACCACCTCGTGCTCGATCAGTCCGCCGCCCACGTCGGCGCGGTATTCCACCCGGTCGCGGGCGACGGGATGCAGCCCGGTGATCCCCAGCTCCTCACGCAGGCGTCGGGTAGCACAGGCAGCGGGGGATTCATCCCACAGGGGATGGGTGCAGCAGGTGTTCGCCCACAAGCCGGGCGTGTGATACTTGGACGCCGCACGCTGCTGGATCAGCACCGAGGTGCCGCGCATCACGAACACCGACACGGCCCGATGCCGCAGCCCCTTGCGGTGGACCTCCAGCTTCTCGACCGGGGTCAGCGTGCCGTTCACCCAGGCCGGGATCATGTCCATCAGGAGTATGTGGGCGACACGAGCCCGGTCAGGTGCATCAGGTTCTTGATCCCGATCTTGATGTGCGCGAGCGGCCGCGCCTTGACCAGCTTCTTGTTCATGTAGGCCTCGAACGTCAGGCGCTGCACGTCCACGTCGTGGCAAAGCGAGACGAACCGTTCCCGCCGCTCGTCGGACTTGTAGTAGGCGTCCTGCATGGACCGCAGCACCTGGAAGACGGTCTTGTGTTCCTTCATGAACAGCTTGCGGGCAAGGGCAAGGTCGGTCGCCCGGCCCGATGCCAGCGCCGCTTGCGCCGCCGTGGCGGCAACGCGACCGCCGACCATCGCGTAGTAGATCCCCTCGCCCGAGCTTGGCGCGACCACGCCCGCGGCATCGCCTGCCATTACCACGTCGCGGCCGTTGTCCCACTTGTCGAGCGGCTTGAGCGGGATCGGCGCGCCTTCGCGGCGGATCGTCGGGCAGTCGGCCAGCCCGGCCGAGGCGCGCAGGTCGGCGGTGGCCTGCTTCAGGTCCACCCCGTCCTTGCCGGTGCCCATGCCGACGCTCGCCTGCGCGCCGTGGGGGAAGACCCAGCCGTAGAA